>JALSGX010000141.1 GCA_026982535.1 Ghiorsea sp.
TAACGGAGAAAGCGTGAACCCCACGAGGTAGTCAAGTGCTGAGCGTGCTTGCTGCGCATCTACCAAAGGCATGTTCAACCCAGTCGGGTTTGCCACTGCATCTTGGATGGCTTTACGCGTAATTTGGTTAAAGGTTATGCGCGAAACTTTTTTACCTTTGAGTTTGCCGCGCTTTTCCATTTCATCAACAATGTGCCAAGCAATGGCTTCTCCTTCTCTATCCAAATCGCTTGCGAGAATAAGTTCATCCGCTTTTTTGAGTGCTTTTTCAATATCAGACAGGCGTTTTCGCTTGTCTTCAATCACTTCATATTTCAAGGCGAAATTATGATCAACATCCACCGAACCATCTTTCTTGGGAAAAGCGCGAACATGCCCATAAGAGGCAAGCACTTTATAACCTTTACCCAGATATTTCTCAATTGTTTTGGCTTTTGCTGGAGATTCCACCACAACTACTGCACTCACGCTATCTCCTTGTAAAACTTAGCTTAATGTATAACGACTACCTGGCAGTTTTTCGACAACGCCATCCAGTTCAAGCGCGAGCAAGATGGTAGAAAGCGCAGGCACGGTCAAGCCACAATCTTCCGCCAACGCATCCACATGTTTAATTTCAGCCTGTAAAAGTGTGATAATTTTTGCTTCAATCGCATTGGATGGCTTATAGATCTTTGAGGTTTTTTCCACCCTATGCCAGCCCATGTTCTGCAAAATATTTTGTGTATCATCTACCAAGGTTGCCCCATCCTTGATCAGTTGATGGCAACCTGCATGTATATCGTTCAAGACTGAACCAGGTACGGCAAACACCTCACGCCCATAATTTAATGCTTGTCGCGCTGTAATCATCGAGCCTGATTTAAGCCCACCCTCCACTACCAATAAAGCATGTGATAAACCTGCAATAATACGGTTACGCTGGGGAAAATGACTAGGGTGTGCTTCTTTATCTGGCACATACTCACTCACCACACAACCTTGAGCTGCTAGTGCTTCAATTTGCCTTTGTTGCTGTAGGTTGCCTGTGTTCAACCCATAGCCCAACACAGCAACACCTGGTTTTTGCGCATCCAATGAACCACCATGCGCTGCTGAATCAATGCCAGGAGCCATGCCGCTAGCCACAACCACACCTTGTTTGGAAACATACGACGACCAACGGCGAGCAACCAGCCTGCCCTCAACGCTGGCTTTGCGCGCGCCCACAACACCCAATATTCTATCGGCATTAAGACACGCCAATTGCCCCTTAGCATACAAGATCAACGGTGCATCTGCGCAACCACGAAGCTGAGAAGGAAACACATCATCATCGGGGCAAATGATATGAATTTGATCGTCCTTACACTGCTGAATAAGCATATCAACCTGCTTGACGGTTGCATCCGATTGTGCCGTTGTAAGCGCTTTAACCAGCTTCGGGCCAATGCCTTTAATAGCCCGCCAGTCTTGTTCACTGTGTTGCCAAATCGCCGATACAGAGCCAAAAGCTTCAATCAGTTGGCGTGCGATCACCACGCCAACTCCTGCAACCAAACTTAAGCGTAGATAGTCAGGCAGCGCTCTGTTCATCGCATGGCGCTATTGTTTAGAAAGCGGCTGAATCAAATCTTCAATATGGATAGAAGATGATGACTTGCTAATCAAGGCGACCGATGCTTTCTCTTGAGCGGCAAGTACAATAATTTCACCAATTTTTTCTTCAGGTAAAGCACGATAGGTTTTTTCTTTGTAAACCTTATCAACAACCAGTTTTCCAGGTCGATAAATGCCAAGTACTGAGCCTGCCCGCAGCCCATCGTCTGACCCAAGATCTATGCCAACCACTTGCCCTTGACCCGCTTCAACAGTGTTGCCTCGAATATAGACCACATGCCCATAAAGTGCATGTGTAGGATACTCCAACTTAATTTTATAATCATTAGGCAAAGCCCGCTTTAGCCTGTCTGTACGGCCAATTTCTTCAAATGCCTGCGTAATCATGCCACGAAAAATGCCCGCTTCCTCAGATATAATCTCAACTGTTCCCAAATGGTTAACCAAATAACCCGCCAACACCTTGTTACCTAAATCATCCAAATCAAAAATAGGGTCGCCTGTACGGAAAATATTAAATCTATCGCCAGGTTTTGCCCGCACATCCAATACCAGATAAACCTTATCATTTGCACCATAGTTGATGCGCTCATCTTCAGAATCAACAATATGCCCAATACCCTCAACTTCTTTTGCATCAATAAAGTCTTGCCTTGCCAAGGCTGTCATTAAGGTGCTGGTATCCATTGCCTTTTCACTGCGCTCTGCAGGCTTATAAATAATTTTAGGCTCAAGCTTTACAACGGGTGGCGAGCGTTTAACAACCTTCTTAGGCTTGTGCATGCGCAACCAAATCTCATTGCCTGGATAAATCAAGTCTGGATTAGACACATAAAGGTTTTGCTCCCAAATCTTTATCCATTTCTCTGGATCCGCAAAGTATTCTTCGGCAATGTCCCAAAGTGTATCGCCTTTTTTAACAATATAAGGCTGGGGAAATGGCTTGACCAGCTCATCTTCACCCACTTCCCCTGGCATGATAAATGTATCGGCAAATGTCTGAACAGGCGCAATAAACAACAACAGCACCAATACTTTTAATTGAAGTTTCATATGAATACTCCCGCGTAACTTTTGATAAAACATAAAGTATTTAGCAATAATTGTGGCAGATAGTTTCATAAACCGCAACTTTTCTTAAAAGTCCGCAAGCCCTTCAATATCTGCAAGCCAAGGCATATACTCAAGTAACACCGCGGCAACTTCGGTAAAACTACCCATAAAAATCATCACGCCAACGATAATCAGCAAGACACCAGAAAGGACTTCCACTGCATGTAAGTGACGCTTAAAACGCTGTGACCAATTCAAAAACGCATTGGTCGCGAATGCCGCCAAGAGAAAAGGAACGCCCAAGCCCGCAGAGTAAACCACCAAAAGAAGCACACCTTCACTCACCGCACCTTGAGCACCTGCCATGGCGAGAATAGCTCCAAGAATAGGGCCAACGCATGGTGTCCAACCAAAAGCAAAAGCAGAGCCCAGTACCAACGCACCAATGCCACTGGTTCCTCTCACACTTTGTGTATCCAACCTTGCTTCCATCAATAAAAAAGGAATACGAATCAGACCTGTATAATGAAGCCCAAAAATCACAATGATCACCCCTGCAACCTTTGCCAATACCGCCATGTTTGAAAGAAGCCACTGCCCTATCAACGAAGCAGAAGCCCCCAAAGCAATAAATACCAAGCTAAAACCAAGAATGAACCATAATGATTGAATCATGGCTGTTTTACGAACTTGTGTGTGATTGAGAGCTTCTTCATTTCTTAAAGCATCCACCGATACACCACTGATAAACGACAAATACGCGGGCACTAAAGGCAACACACAGGGAGAAAGAAAAGATAAAATCCCTGCCACCAATGCACCTAATAATGAAATCTCAACCATATATTACCTCACCATTAACTCTTTGGTCGCCAAGCTAGGATATTATTGATGTTTTGGCTTGTAACTCTTGCAAGCGTTTACGAACATGCAGAATATTTCGTGATGTCATGGATAAAGCAGAAATACGCATATCTAGAAATGTTTGTGTCCATGTTGTGTCTGCTGCCAACTCACCACAAATCGTAATCGGAATATGCCGTGCCTGGGCCGCATCCACTGCCATTTGAATCAACTGCCTGACCGCAGGATGATTGGCGTCATACAAGTAACTAACATGTTCATCTGCCCTGTCTACCGCCAAGGTATATTGAACCAAGTCATTACTACCAATCGAAAAAAAGTCGGACACATTAGCCAAATCATGTGCAATCAAAGCGGCTGAAGGCACTTCAATCATACAACCCAGACTAACCGCATGGTTTATTTTCAGCTCTGCTTGTATCTCTTCTACGACAGTGCGAACAGCTTGCATCTCTGATACAGAAGTCACCATAGGCACAAGAATGGAAACTTGTTCGCTTGGCGAGCTACGCAATATTGCCCTAAGCTGGGTACGCAGCAACTTTGGCTTATGCAATAACATCCGCACCCCTCGCAGGCCCAACGCAGGATTTTCTCCATCATAATCATCAAACAAAAGCTGTGCATACGCCAGTTTATCCGCACCCACATCCAGCAAACGAAAAGTGACGGGCAAGTTGCCCACACGCTGCACAATCGCTTGATAATATGCCGTCTGCTCATCTTCACTGGGTAATGTATCTGATTGCATGAATAAAAACTCTGTGCGAAAAAGACCAATGCCATCAACACCATATTCTAGCGCAATATCAATTTCTTCAATAAACTCAATATTGGCCAGCAAAGGTAAAGCATATCCATCCTTACTTCGTGAAGGCGTATGTGCGAAAGCTTTCAAGGCATCTTGTTCTGCTGCGAGTTGTGCCTGTTTTTTCTTGAAATCATCTCGCTCTTGTTGACTGGGTCGTAAAGTCCAGCATAAGTGCTCTGCATCCAAAATGAGTTCATCACCATCTGATGCTTGTGCAAACAAACCTTGCGCTCCAATCAAACCTGTAAGCCCCAATCCACGAGCAACAATTAATGCATGACCTTCTTTACCCCCTTGCGCGGCCACAAAGCCAATAGCACCCATACGCCAAAGACTTACAATATCAGAAGGTGAAAAATCTTGAGCAACAATAATGGCAGGAACAGAACCTTTAATGTTGGTTTTATCCGTCAATTCATGCAAAATGCGTTTACCAACTTGTTCAATGTCCGCCTTCCTGCTTTTAAGGTAAACATCATCCATATCTGCAAAGGCTTGCACAAAATCAGCCATACACCGCTTTAATGCCCACTCCACATTGATACTTTTCTCTTCAATATACCGCTGCGTGCTCTCACGAAGCTCAGGATCAGACAACATCATCAAATGGGTTTCGAGAATAGGCAGCAAAACCTTGGCTTGAGGGTGTTCTCGCAGCGCATCCATTTCTTTCTGGATATGCCGCGAAGCCTGAGTAATCGCATCCACAAACCGCTTCTTTTCAGCAGTGTGCTGAGCTTTACTGATACCATATTCAGGAATAATTTGATCTTGGCTGTCTAACTTCTGAATAGCCCCACAAACAATACCACCACTGCCTGCAACAGCTTGCCCGTGCACACTCACTGTGCTTCTCCAAAGCCAGTGTTGACCAGCTCACACAAGGCTTCCAAAGCTTCCCGTTCCTGCTCTCCATGCGTAATAATGGTAAGTAAAGTGCCTTGGCTGGCTGCCAGCGTAAGAATTGCCATCAAGCTTTTACCGTTGACCACTTTATCATCCCGTTGCAACGACACCTTGCAGGGAAATTGGTTCGCACAAGCGACAAACTTTGCTGATGTACGGGCGTGAAGACCCAGCTCATTTTGGATGAAGACATCACCTTGCATCATGCCACTTTATTGTTAGCACACATACGCTTTAGCACGGCTTCCTGTGAACCCAACCGCAGATATTTTTGTCCTGCATCCAAACTGAATTGCGCAAGATCCTCCAAGCTCAGGTGTTGCCGCTCCAATATCGCTTTAATCACGCTCGGTATATTAAACCCTGCAACCAACTCCATTTCGACTGGTATATCACCCTGCATCATCACATGTATGGCCATGTTACATGGTGTCGCACCAAAAATATCTGTCATCACCAAAATTGCGTCACAATCTTGTGCCATGTTTTTCAATATCGCATGAAAAGCTAAACTCTGCACTGCGACGTCATCCGAATTGACCACATCAACCGCAACAAACGCTTCTTGTTGCTGCAAGATATACTCTACTGCCGCCTTGGTCTCCGAAGCAATATGCATATGCGCAACAAGCACAACCCCAATCAATGAATATCTCCGATTTCACGGTGACGTACAATGGGAGTTCCCATGCCTTGCGCGTGCAACCAGTTGGCAATAGATTCAACCATATATACGGAGCGATGCCGCCCTCCACTACACCCAAACCCAAGCGTGAAATAGTGTTTGCGCTCTTGTTCCATTTTAGGCCAAATGAATGTCAACCAGTCTTGAATATACCGCTCAGTTTGCTGGACTTCATCCAAACCTTTTAAGAAAGCCTGAACAGCCTTGTCCTTTCCTGTTAAAGGCGCCAGCTCAGGTTGATAATGCGGGTTGGGCAAAAATCGCATATCCATGATCATATCAGCACCTGCAGGCAACCCTTTTTGGTAGCTAAATGAAACCAATACACACACCAGCTGTTGCGCACCAACCAGCTTTGGTTCTTGCTTTTTCCAATACCGTTCAATCAAGTCAGACAACTGATAAGGTGTAAGGTTGGAGCTATCAAACATCATGTCTGCCTGATGTTTTAACGCTGATAAAGCATGGCGCTCTGAAGCAATGGCCTGTTCTAAAGGTATGGTTGGCAAGTGCGGATGCCTTCGACGCACCGTCGAAAAGCGACGAAGCAAAACTTCATCCTTGGCATCAATAAATATCATCTTCCAATCCAACCCCTGCCGGATTGATGCCAGTGCTTGATGCAACAACTCGGGATTCTCCGAACTTCGAATATCAATACCAACTGCGGCATTTTGCGTATACTGTGGTATATGTTCCGCCCAATCTGCCAGCATCACCACAGGCAAGTTATCTGTGCAAAAGAAACCATGATCTTCTAACGCATGTAGTGCTGTACTTTTTCCTGCGCCTGATAGCCCTGTGATGATAAGCAACATGATTCACTCGCCAACCTTTCGCTACAATTCATCCTGAAATATGGTCACAACTTCTTCTTCAGTTTTGGCTTGCAGCAGTGCTTGACGAACATGCGCTTGCTGTAAGATTTTTGCTATGCTTGCCAAAAGGCTTAAGTGCGCTTGATGGTTGTCATTTGGCACAAGCAGCATGACCACAATACGCACAAGCTCGCCATCAATAGCATCAAAGTCTACACCATGCTCATGGATTGCCACGGCAACCACAGGAGCTTGCAGCCCTTCCAACCGACCATGTGGAATAGCAACACCATGCCCCATACCCGTACTGCCCAGCTTTTCGCGAGCTGTAATCACTTCAAGTGCCAAGTCCAAATCAATCGATGAAAGCAAGCTTACCATTTCCGTGAATAAAGCCCGCTTGCTTTTCGCTTGCGACCCCAACAACACATGATCTGGCGTCACAAGCGTATCTCGTTTTGTCATCTTAGTTGACTTCTGGCTCAATCCAGCTTAATGAACCGTCTGGCTTGCGCGTTAACGCATTCAACTTGCCTGTTTCCTCGTTGGTAAAAAGCAAAACATTATCTTTCTCAGACAACTCCAACCGCATTACAGCGTCATCCAAGCTCATCACTTCAACTTCTACAGACTCCTCAACCAGCGTATTTGGCACATAGGTTTCAGGAAGCTCTTCTGCTTGAGTGTGCGCCACATCCAATGTTTTATATTTCAGGCGCATGCTGGTTTTTCGCCCTTTATTTTGATGACGATGAAGTTTTGCGCGGTAGCGTTTAAGCTGTCGATTTAACTTATCAATCACACCATCTATTGAAGCATACATGTCATCGGTTTCATGTTTGGCGTGAATATGTACACCTTTGGCACTGATATCAACTTCACAGCGCTGTCTATGCTTTTCAACACTTAACACCACATGCACATCGACCACATGATCGAAAGCATGCTTCAAATGCCCCAGCTTATCGTGCACATACGCTTTTAACGGCTCTGTCAATTCAACATGACGACCTGTAATACTTACTTGCATACCTTACCTCCGCTTTTTTAATAAGCGTGCTTTTGCAGCACGCCTTCGTTGACTGCTTGGTGGCAGCCCTAGCTGCTCACGGTATTTGGCTACCGTTCGTCTTGCAATTTCAATGCCTTCAGCTTGCAACCTGTCTGAAATCGCCTGATCAGAAATGGGGCGACCCAGTGGCTCAGCTTCAATCAATGTTTTCACACGCTGCTGCACACGATGTACTGAAATCAAACCACCACCTCGCGTTGGCAAACCTGCTGAAAAAAACCTTCGCAACTCTATCAAACCAAGTGGTGTTTGCGCGTATTTACCATGCGTTACACGGGATATTGTGGATTCATGCAAGCCCACTTCTTCAGCAACATCTTGCAATGTTAATGGCTTTAAGCCCAAAATGCCATGCTCAAGAAACAACCTTTGTCGTGACGCCAAACATAATCCCACTTTTTTTAAGGTGTCGCTGCGTTGATCAAGCGCTTGCAGAAGCCATTTTGCTTCTTGACTTGCTGCATCCATAAACTCCCTGTCTTTGCCTGTCCACCTTTGACCTGACCACTGCTTGCTAATCTTCAAACCACGCCAACCCGACCTTGGTACTTCAACTTCAATATGTCCATCCACCAAACGAAAGATAATTTCTGGTTGCACATAAATATTTTCCTGACCACGCAAGCCATGCCCCGGAAAAGGATCCAGCCTGCGTAACAGCGCCCGCGCAGCATCAAGCTCTTCAATGGAGCACTGCAACGCTTTTAACAGAGCAACATCATCTGTAATAATATCTGTATGATACAACAAGATTTGCCGTACCATCATTGCAGAAGATTCATCGTCTGAAATTTGTAGCAACAAGCACTCCGTTAAGTCCCGGGCACCAATACCTGAAGGTTCAAGCTCTTGTATCACGCATTCCAGTACTTCAATAACTTTTGATTTCTTAACATCTTGATACTCAAGCCCCGCCACAATTTCTTCAAGTGAGGCACGGAAGTAGCCATCATCATCCAATGAGTCAACAATGGCATGCGCAATATCGCGCTCAAGGTCATCCATCGGTTGCTGCGCGATTTGTTCATGCAAGGTGTCACTCAAGCTTTGCTTATCTTGCCATTGCTGCTCCATGTCATCATCGGTATGAAAGCCTCGATTGTTTTGATAGATGTTATCCCAACGGTCGCCGCCGTCAGCATCTTGCCACACACTTTCTTTTTGCGCGTCTTGCTCAAGGTTCACATGGGCTCCATCTTCTTTAGGTGGTTCCATTTCAAGCAAAGGATTAGATGCCAGGCTTTCCTCAATAAAAAGCTCCAACTCTTGGCTATTCATCGCCAAGACCTTCAGGCTTTGCGTAAGCTGTGGTGTAAGCGCAAGGCGTTGCGATTGTTTTTGGCTAAGGTGTTGGGAAGCGCCTGCCATTTAAACAGGCTCACTTATGATGTGAAGGAGATAAAAAACACTTTTAGAAGCCATATCAAAATAGTGTTATATCCTTTTTTGGTCTATCATGCAAGCCTAAGTTTTATGCTTTCCCAGCATCACCTGCTTTGAAAGGCGCAAGTAAAGTCGCAAGTTCACCATCCTCGTGCATTTCAGAAACAATATCGCAACCACCAATAAACTCACCTTTCACATAAAGTTGCGGGATAGTCGGCCAATCGCTAAACACTTTAATGCCTTCACGCACAGCAGGGTCTAGCAATACATTGATAGCAGCAAAAGGAACACCTTGTTCTTGCAAAATAGCACAAACACGCTGTGAAAACCCACATTGTGGCATTTGTGGCGTACCTTTCATAAACAATAAAATATCGTTGTTTTTAATCACTTCTGCGATTTGTTCTTGAACTGAGTCACTCATGATGCTGCCTCCTCAGGCGTTTTTGTTTTTAAAGCTAAAGCATGGACGGCTTGGCGCATATTGTCTCCCAATGCCGCATACACCATTTTATGGCGCACAATACGCGGTTTACCTTCAAATTGCGATGAAATAACCGTCATTTCAAAGTGATCATCACCTGAATAACAACGCACTTCCACCTCTGCATCTTTAATATGTGCAAGCACCAAGGCTTTTAACGCTTCAGGATTCACACTGCTCATTGTTAAACACCTCGCTTTTGTCATGCTTTGCCATGTCAATATGGTGGGCTTACTAGGACTCGAACCTAGAACCAACCGGTTATGAGCCGGTAGCGCTAACCAATTGCGCCATAAGCCCGCTTGCTGTGAACTTCACAGAGGGCGCAAGATAGTTTCAATTCATAGACTAAGCAAGAGGAAGACCAATGATAAAACCCATCAAAGCTTTATTGATTCTCGGTTGTGGCTATGTAGGCAGTAAGCTGGCTTATGCTGCAACAACACAAGGCATAACGGTTAAAGCCACTGTGCGTAACCAAAACGCTGCGAATAGCTTAAATAAGCTTGGCATTGATGTGGTTATAAATGATAACCCTGCCGTGTTGGATAAATCTTGGCTGGCTGGCTGTGATGCGGTGTTGGATTCTATTCCTTTAAGCTATAATGAGAAGCGCAAACCTTTCCAAACCCAAAGGGGTTGGGTTCATTCTTTATTGGAAAACATGCCTAAACTTCAATGGGTAGGTTATTTGTCTGCCACCAGTGTTTACGCCGATAGCGGAGGCGATTGGATTGATGAAACATCCACACACTTTTCCAACAGCCCAAGAGGTGTTGAACGCCTCGGGGCTGAGCAAGCTTGGCTTACATCATCTGCTCCTGCCGAAGTATTTCGTTTGGCAGGGATTTATGGCAATGAACGAAATATTGTGTCCAAACTCAAAGCAGGCAATTATAAAACTGTAGCTTGGCAGCCTGCCCATTATTCCAATCGCATTCATGTGGATGATATTGTTGCGGCATTGATGGCTGCCATGCAAAAATCCGAAACAGGCCGCATCATCAACCTATCCGATGATGCGCCATGCCCGCATGTGGATTATGTGTGTACCCTTGCAGATATGATTGGCGCACCCGCACCCATCATACTTACGCCTGAACAAGCAGAACAAGAAATGTCCGCTGCCTACTTGGATTTTTTTAGAGACAACAAACGCATATCTAATCAAAAACTGCATCAAGACTTGCTACCCAAGCTGAAATATCCAAGCTTTCGCATGGCTGCACCATATTTAAAGGGATAACCATGAACTTAACCGACAAAACCGCACAACTTTTAGATTATATCAAGCAAGCAGGCGCAAAACATGCCGATGCCATTGCTGTGAACAGCACAGGCGAGTCCATCAATGTACGCCAAGGCAAAGTGGAAAGCATTGAAGCTGAACATGCCCAAGGCATTGGTCTTCGTGGCTTTGTAGAAACCAGCAAAGGTTTAGCCTTTGCCTCAGCCAGCTCCTCAGATTTATCCGATGCGGGGCTTAAAGCCTTGGCGCAACAAGTCGTGGATATGGCAAAGATTTCTGAGCCAGACCCTGATGTTGTGCCGCCTGTGGGGGCAAATCACCCTAGCCAAGAAGCTATTCAAGCATGGCAAGAAAATCACCCGCATATTCATCATGGTTGGGACACTCAAGCTGCTAAATCCGCCGCTCTACAATGTGAAGAAGTTGCCCTCGATTTTGATAAGAAAGTTGCCAACAGCGAAGGCGCAACAGCGGGTTTTGGCGATGATACGAAAGTCTATGCCAGCAGTGATGGTTTTATGGCGGAAAACCGTACGGCATCAGCATCATTATCGGTCTCGGTGATTGCGGGGAAAGATGAAAACATGCAACGCGATTATGCTTGGCATTCTGCCTTTGATGCTGCGGATTTACGCACGCCAAAAGACATTGGCGAAGAAGCTGCTCGCCGAGCCGTCTCTCGCTTAGGCAGCAAAACAGTCTCCAGCCGCACCTGCTCAGTGGTCTTTGAGCCGCGCATTGCCACATCTGTTGTGCGTCATCTCATTGCTGCCATCAATGGGCGGGCAGTGCTTAAAAAGCAAACTTTTTTGCATGATGCTGTTGGTGAGCGTTTGTTTCCTTCATTTGTAAACATTGAAGAACATATCGATCATGCGCAAGGCATGGCAAACCGCTTGTTTGATGGTGAAGGTACGCAATGCCAAAGCCAAAACATCGTTGAAGGCGGTGTGTTAACCACCCTTCTGACCGACAGATATGCTGCCAAACGCTTAGGCATTGCAGAGACAGGTAATGCCAGCCGAGGGCTAACGGGTGATATTGGCATCAACACATCCAATATCATTGTAAGCGGCGGCGCTATGAGCCAAGCCGATATATTTCAAGACATTCAAAACGGATTCTTGGTCACCGAACTGATGGGTTTTGGTATCAATCCTGTCACTGGTGATTATTCACGAGGTGCTGCAGGCTTTTTGATTGAAAATGGTGTCATCACTCAGCCTGTGCAAGAAGTGACCGTTGCAGGCAACCTCAAGGATATGTTTGCCAATATCACACATCTTGGCAATGATGTGACATGGTTTGGCTCCACAGCTGTACCTAGTATTTGTATTTCAAACATGACCATTGCAGGGCAATAAAAACACACAAACAACATAAGGAAAGTTAATATGACCATTAATGTATACGGCATAGGCAATGCCATTATGGATTTGCAAGTCCAATGCGATGATGCTTTTTTAGAAGCCAACGGCATTGAAAAAGGCATCATGACCTTAACCAGCGAAGAAGATCAGCAAAAAATCCTTGATGCGTTACAAGGGCATAACATCAATACCTGTTCAGGTGGTTCGGCTGCCAATACCATCGTTGGTATTGCCGATATGGGCGGTAAAGTGGCGTATTGTGGTAAAACAGGCTCAGATAACTTTGGGCTACAATATGCAACTGAGCTACAAAATTTAGGCATTCATTTTGGTGCCAAAGCCAGCCATGAAACCACGGGAACTTGTGTTGTTCTCATCACGCCCGATGCCCAGCGTACCATGCTCACCAACCTTGGCGTGTCGGCAACCTTAGCCCCTGAAGATATTGATGCGTCCATCATTGCCAAGGCTGATTATATTTATGTGGAAGGTTATTTATTTGCAGGCGAATCCACCAAAGAAGCCGCCTTACACGCCATTGATATTGCCAACCAATGTGGCACCAAAATCGCACTCACCATTTCCGACCCTTTCCTTGTTGATATGTGCCGTGATGAGTTCAAATATTTGATTGAAGGTCCTGTGGACTTATTGTTTTGCAATCAAGATGAAGCTGCCGCTTTAACTGGTGAAGATGACCCTATTGCAGCAGCACACGCCATCCATCAAACATGTGATAATGTTGCGCTCACTTTGGGCAAAAATGGCTCGATTATCATGCACGAAGGTGAAGCCATTGCCATTGAAAGCATCGAAGTCGATGCCATTGATACCACAGGCGCAGGTGACATGTATGCTGCTGGCGTATTGTATGGCATCACCAATGGTTTAACTTGGAAACAAGCTGGGCATTTGGGTAGCCATGCCGCTGGCAAAATCGTCAGCCAACTTGGAGCTCGTTTACCTGCACCACTATCCAAAGAAGAAATCCAATCGCTTTTGGCATGAGATACAAAGCCTGTCATGTCGCACCCCTGGGTGTTTTCTCTGCCTTCGGCATTCACCATAAGCGCAGTCGAGACATCTCTGAGATTTCTCCACTACACATTCGCTTCGGTCGAAATGACAACGGTTCCCTCATGTTTCGATTAACCATCATCACACTTTGCTTTTTCCTCAGCTTTGCCAACCAAGCCAATGCCGCCAGCGATATTGAAGTTGCAGGGGATACCATTCAAATCCTCATTCCCAGCATTGCTTATGCCTCCACCTTGTATTTGGATGATAACGAAGGCGAGACTCAAATGTATCAGTCCTTTTTCACCAACCTTGGCATCACCTATGCCTTAAAAGTCGGTGTCAACCGCACCCGCCCGAATGGCGGCAACTATTCTTTTCCATCAGGGCATACTTCCGCATCCTTCCAAGGTGCAAGTTTCATCCATGCCCGCTACGGTTTGAAATATGCCATTCCTGCATACATTGGCGCAGCATTTGTAGGATATAGTCGGGTATATGCCAACAAACATTTCACATCCGATGTGTTGGCAGGGGCAGCGATTGGCTCACTCAGTAGTTTTTATTTTACAACACCCTACAAAGGCTTGAATATCACCCCCTCCGCCAACAAGGGTGAGTATGGATTACAGGTGAGTACATCATGGTAGATTTAAAGTTTGAAACTGTAGAAACAGGTGACAACCCCACCGCATCAGTCATTTGGTTGCACGGCTTGGGTGCTGATGGTTTCGATTTTTTATCCATCGTACCGCAATTGCATTTACCCCAAGATTTAAGTGTGCGTTTTATTTTTCCTCATGCGCCCGCCATGCCCGTGACCATGAATGGTGGCTATATCATGCCTGCATGGTATGATTT
>JALSGX010000142.1 GCA_026982535.1 Ghiorsea sp.
ATTCTGCGCCACTGAATGGCTTGATTGCCGAGATGGTTGAAGCTGTGCCAGAGATTCATTGTTTAAGAGACCCGACCCGTGGTGGTTTGGCAACCACATTGAATGAAATTGCGCAGCAATCGGGTGTGGGTATGCAATTGGTGGAAGATGATGTGCCTGTGCATGAAGATGTGAAGGCGGCATGTGAGCTTTTGGGCTTAGATCCCATGTATGTTGCCAATGAAGGTAAGTTGATTTGTATTTGTGCGCCAGAACATGCGGATACCTTGCTTAAAGTGATGCAAAACCATGAATATGGCAAAAACGCAGCCATTGTTGGCAAAGTGGTGGAAGATGCGCATGGCTTTGTGCAAATGGAAACCACATTTGGCGGCTCACGCATTGTGGATTGGCTGGCTGGCGAACAGCTACCAAGGATTTGCTGAGGTCGTATGCGGATTCTGCTGCTGACCCACGCTTTTAATAGCCTTACGCAAAGGCTGTTTGTGGCACTACAGCAGGACAAACATGAAGTCAGTATCGAGTTCGACATCAATGATGAGACAGCGCAAGAAGCCATTGATTTGTTTCAGCCTGACTTGATTGTTGCCCCCTATTTGAAGCGAGCTATTCCTGATTCGATTTGGCAAAATCATATCTGTTTGATTGTTCACCCCGGTATTGTGGGTGATCGAGGTCCTTCATCTTTGGATTGGGCGATTCTGAACAAAGAGAAGACTTGGGGTGTCACTGTGCTTCAAGCCAATGCCGAGATGGATGCGGGCGATATTTGGGCAAGCGTTGAGTTTGAGATGCGAGATGCGACCAAAGCCAGTATTTACCGCAATGAAGTGACCACGGCGGCGGTTTTGGCGGTTCAACAGGCTATTTCATGCTTTCAAGACACTACATTTACACCCACACCGCTTAAGCAATTACTGGCTAAGGGTAAACTTCGCCCCCTGATGGCGCAAAATGTGCGACGAATCAACTGGCAACGGGATGATACCGAGACGGTATTGCGCAAAATCAGGTGTGCGGATGGTTTTCCGGGTGTACGGGATGAATTGTTTGGTCGGGAAGTGTTGATTTATGATGTACATGCTGCTGAAGGCTTACGGGGTAGAGCGGGTGAGGTGATTGCCAAGTCTGGGCTTGCGCTATGCAAGGCAACTGTGGATGGTGCGGTTTGGATTGGTCATGTGAAAGATAAGGCGCATCAACATCCGTTTAAGCTGCCTGCAACCGTATTATTTGCAAAGCAATGCAAAGATTTGTATGAAGTGCCTGCGCATGAAGGGTATCAAGAAATATGGTATGAAGAGCATCAAGGCGTGGGCTACCTTCACTTTCCGTTTTACAATGGCGCCATGAGCACCAAGCAATGCCAAGACCTGCTGGCAGCCTATCAAGATGCCACCAAGCAAAACACAAAAGTGATTGTGTTGATGGGCGGTGCTGACTTTTGGTCCAATGGCATACATTTGAATATGATTGAGGCGGCAAAAAGTCCTGCGGATGAATCATGGGCAAATATTAATGCGATGAATGACTTGGCTGAAGCTGTTATCCGTACCACATCCCATATCGTTATTTCAGCTATGCAGGGCAATGCTGGAGCTGGTGGCGTGTTTCTAGCACGCGCGGCTGATGAAGTTTGGGCACATGAGCATGTGATTTTGAACCCACATTATAAAGACATGGGTAATTTATATGGCTCAGAGTATTGGACATATTTATTGCCCAAATATTGTGGTCAAGACCATGCTAGGCACATTACTCAAGCGCGTTTGCCCATGGGTGTTGCCGAAGCGATGGAGCTGGGGCTTTTAGATGCTGTGATTCGAGGCGACAAGTCAGGCTTTATTGAAGCCGTCAAAAGCAAGGCAAGCGCTTTGGCAAAGCAAGACAATATACATGCTGCCTTGCAGCAAAAGGCAAGGCAACGAGAGCAAGATGAAGCGATAAAACCGTTGTCGGCTTATCGTGAAGAAGAGCTGCAACGGATGAAAAAGAATTTTTACGGCTTTGATCCAAGTTATCATGTTGCAAGGTATAATTTTGTGTACAAGGTTTGTAAGTCGCGCACACCGCTCACTTTGGCAGCGCATCGTAGGGTAGACCAGAATACTTTGAGGAGTGTGGCATGAACGAGACATTACCGTCTATTTTATTGGTTGATGATGAAGTCCGTGTTCTGGAATCATTACGACGCCTGCTTGAGGATGAGTTTGATGTACACACAGCCAATTCAGCAGATGAAGCTATGGTTGTGCTGGCGGATGAATGGATTCAAGTTGTGATTTCAGACCAACGGATGCCAGGGATGTCGGGGGTTGAGTTTTTACAGGAGGTTCGGGGTCGCTTTCCTGAGGTGATTCGCATGATTGTATCTGGCTACACCGATTCCGAAGACATTATTACGGCAGTGAACGAAGCGGGTATTCATCAGTATATCACCAAGCCTTGGGATCCCGATCACTTGGTGCTAACTGTTCGTAATGCTGTAAAAATGTTTCAACTTCAGCGCGAAAATCAACAGCTTATCACTGAGCTAAAAATGCTGCCAACCAGCGTTGAGGCAGGGTTGCATGAAATCCGTCAACGCTTGATGAATTCATACGATGTGGATTATGGCATCATTCGTTCGCCGAATAGCTGCATGAATGCAGTGTGTGACATTATTCGCCAAGTTGCGACTTTTGATGTGTCGGTGTTGTTGATGGGTGATTCTGGGGTGGGCAAAGAGCTTTCTGCTAGAGCTTTGCACTACAATAGCTTGCGCTCGGATAAACCATTTATCGCTGAAAACTGCGCGGCATTACCGGATGAATTGTTGGAGAGTGAGCTGTTTGGCTATAAAAAAGGTGCGTTTACGGGTGCGCAGACCAACCGTATGGGGCTTTTTGAAGAGGCTGATGGAGGCACCATTTTTCTTGATGAAATTGGTGACACTTCACCAGCATTCCAAGTGAAATTGCTGCGTGTGTTGCAAGAGGGCGAAATTCGTCCGCTTGGTTCCAATGAACGCAAGAAGATTAATGTGCGTATCATTGCCGCAACCAATAAAGATCTAGAGCAAGAAGTAAGAGAAGGTCGTTTTCGGGAAGATTTGTACTACCGTTTATCCACTTTCAAAATTCATATTCCGTCATTGGCTGACCGGCGTGAAGATATACCGCTGTTGGCGCGTGCGTTGCTGGACAACGCCATGAAAGAGCTGGGTAAGAAGGTGAAAGGTTTTTCAGATGAGGCTTTGCATTGTATGCAGGCTTATCATTGGCCAGGTAATGTGCGTGAGCTGCAAAATGAAATTAAACGCATGTTGGTCATGGCAACAGGTGACTACCTGGGAGCGGAGTTGTTATCACCTCAGGTGCTGCGTGCCGCGCCACAAGAAGATGAGGCTAAACTGGATTGGCTGATGACCCAGGAAGGGACGCTGCGTGAACGATTGGATAGTTTAGAAGCAAGAATTGTGAAGGAAGCATTGATTCGCAATCGCTGGAACAAAAGTAAAACAGCTAAGGAACTGGGGTTGTCTCGTGTTGGTTTGCGCAACAAGTTGGAGCGATATGGCTTAGAAAAGGTCGAAACATTAGACACAGCAGACGATCAGTTGCAGGCAATCAATAGCTGAAGTAGCGTGTAGCTTATGCCTGCAACACTTTCCCAGCAAATTGCCGTTGACTTCAATCAAATGATGGGTCAAGGCAATGAACATATGTGGATTGAGGTCATCCAGAAAATGGATGATGTGTATGCGGATTTGCTTCGCTATCAAGTTGAGCTGGAAGAAAAAAATGTAGCACTGGAAGAAGCCCAGCAGTTTATCCGAGGCATCTTAACCTCCATGATGGATGTGTTGACAGTGTGCGACTTATCAGGATGGATTCAACAATCCAACAAAGCCTTGTCGGAGCTTACGGAAAAAAGCGAAGAGCATTTCATTGGCACAGCAATATTTTCATTGTTTGATCAAAAGTCGCAAGCCACCATTAGAACATGTTTGGAACAGGCACGATTAGGCAAAGCCTCAGAGCATGAAGTATCCATTGTGGATGCAAAAGGAGCACCTTTACCGCTGGTGATTCGCTGTTCACCACAGTTTGACCACGAAGGTAAATTAATTGGTATGGTCTTGATTGGGCGACCTGTTGGTGAACTTCGCAAGGCTTATAATGAGCTGAATCAAGCGCACCTTGAATTAAAAGAAGCACAGAATCAGTTGGTCCAATCCGAAAAAATGGCATCGCTGGGTCGTTTGGTGGCAGGCGTGGCACATGAATTGAACAATCCAATCAGCTTTGTGCATAGCAATATGTACGCAATTAAAAAATATGGTTATCGCTTGCGCGAATATATCGATGCCTTGCATCAGCAAGTTGGTGATGATGTGTGTCGGGATTTACGCAAGAGCTTACGCATTGATCGCATTCTTGATGATATTCCATCCTTGGTGGATGGTGGCTTGGAAGGTACGATGCGGGTGAGCTCTATCGTGCAAGACTTGCGCAGATACTCCACATCACATCGTGAACAAAAAAACAGGTTTGATTTGCTTGATGTGGTGCGTAATGCAGCGAAGTGGGTAACCAAAGCTTCGCGCATTCAAGCGCAGCTATCCATTGAAGGTGAGCCAGTGGTTGTGCGAAGTTATGAAGGTTTTGTGCACCAGGTGATTGTCAACCTTATTCAGAATAGCCTAGATGCGATGGAGCAAAAAAAAGAGCGTAAGATTGATGTGCGATGCTTCAAACAAGAGCAGTGCGCAAATATTACCATTCGAGATTATGGCAGTGGTATTTCTGATGAACATTTGCTAAGAATTTTTGACCCTTTCTTTACAACCAAAGAGGTTGGTAAAGGCACAGGTCTTGGTTTGTATGTCAGTTATGGGTTGATTGTTGAGCAATGTGGTGGCCAGATGACCGCAGAGAATCACCCGGGTGGTGGAGCGGTGTTCACGGTTTCTTTGCCGCTTGAGAGTGGAGAGAAAGATGCCAGCTAAATGGAATCTGTTGTGGTTGCAGTCGGGTGGTTGTGGTGGCTGTACGCTTTCCATGCTGAATGCCGAGTCCCCTGATGTGCTTACCAGCTTTGAAGCTTCAGGCATTCATGTGCTTTGGCATCCATCGCTAAGCCTGGAAACGGGTCAAGCTGTGGTTGATATTCTGCGTGATATTATGGAAGATAAAATCCGCTTGGACATTTTATGCTTAGAAGGGTCTGTGATTCGAGGGCCCAACAATACAGGCAAGTTTCACAAGCTTGCAGGCACAGATGACCCCATGATGGACTGGGTTGAAAAGCTATCTGCCAAAGCAGCGTATGTTGTCGCTGTAGGTACATGCGCGGCCTATGGTGGTATTACTTCAGGTGGCGGCAACCCATCCGATGCTTGTGGGCTGCAATATGATGGTGAAAAAGAAGGTGGACTTTTAGGCAAATCTTTTCAAGCGAAGTCGGGATTGCGTGTGGTGAATATTGCGGGTTGCCCAACGCATCCAGGTTGGGTGACAGAAACATTGGCGCAAATTGCGTTGGGCGACTTTAATGAACAAAGCATGGATAAGCTGGGGCGCCCTAAAAGTTATGCCGACCAACTGGTGCATCATGGTTGCTCACGCAATGAGTTTTATGAGTTTAAGGCAAGCGCTGAAAAGCCAGGAGATTTGGGCTGCATGATGGAAAATATGGGATGTGTTGGTACACAGGCTCATGCTGATTGTAATATTCGCCCCTGGAATGGTGAAGGCTCATGTATTCGTGGCGGTTATGCTTGTATTAATTGCACAGCACCGAAGTTTGAAGAGCCAGGGCACACATTCACCCAAACGCCGAAAATTGGTGGTATTCCTGTTGGCTTGCCTACTGATATGCCCAAAGCTTGGTTTGTGGCACTGGCTTCCTTATCCAAGGCTGCAACACCAGAAAGGTTGAAGAAAAACGCTGTGGCAGAACATGTTCAGGTTGCGCCAACGATTCATTTGAAGGGGAAATCATGAGTCGCAGAATTATTGGGCCATTTAATCGGGTTGAAGGCGACCTTGAAGTGCAACTGGATATTGAAGATGGAAAGGTGAATGATGCTTGGGTGGTGTCGCCGATGTACCGCGGATTTGAACAAATGTTACAAGGGAAAAACCCTATGGATGCCATGAGCTATGTGCCGCGTATTTGTGGTATTTGTTCGGTGGCTCAATCGGTGGCGGCAGCTTATGCCATTGCTGACGCGCAAGGTGTGCAGATGCCAAAAAATGGTGAACTTGCCACCAATCTTATTCTAGCCAATGAAAATATGGCTGACCACTTAACGCATTTTTACATGTTTTTTATGCCCGACTTTACGCGTGAGGTCTATCAGCTTGAGTCTTGGTATGATAAGGTGAAAACACGGTTTACTGCAGTGAAAGGTACGGCGGCGAAAGATATGCTACCAGCGCGTGCTCAGTTTATGCACATGATGGGCATTCTTGCTGGGAAGTGGCCCCATACTTTGTCTATTCAACCTGGTGGTACTTCACGAGCCATTACAGCTGTAGAAAAAGTGAGGCTGTTGGCAACATTGCATCAATTTCGCGTGTTTCTCGAGCAAACGATGTTTGGTGATGATTTGGAAAATATTTTATCGTTATCATCAGCAACACAACTTGAGTCATGGTTGGACAATGATAAACACAGCCAAAGTGATTTTGGTTTGTTTTTGCAAATTGCTATATCACTCGACCTCGAAAACATGGGTAGAGCAAGTGATAGGTTTATGAGTTTTGGGGTTTACCCTATTGAGAACAAGCCTGTATTTGCTTCAGGTGTTTGGGAGCATGGAGAGGCTTACCCCTTGCAAGAAAAGTCAATTAAAGAAGACCTTTCAAACAGTTGGATGCTTAATGCTCTGGAACCAAAGCACCCGCGTGAAGGAGTCACCATACCTGATCCTGATATGCAAGATGGTTATACATGGTGTAAAGCACCGCGTCTTTCAGGTGAGGTGGTGGAGGTGGGAGCGTTGGCCAGACAAGTTGTGGCAGGACACCCATTGATCAACGATTTGGTGAATCAATCGGGTGGCAATGTGCAAAACCGTATTGTTGGGCGGCTATTAGAGCTTGCGATTGTTATCCTCGAAATGGAGTCATGGATAAAAGATGTGCGTCCTGCTGAACCTTTTTATCATTTAACATCCATGCCTGATGAGGCTGAAGGTGTGGGGTTGATGGAAGCAGCGCGCGGTAGTCTTGGACATTGGTTGAATATCAAAAAAGGTCGTATTCTTAATTATCAAATTATTGCGCCTACGACATGGAACTTTTCACCACGAGATTCGCACGGGAAGCGAGGTGCTTTGGAGCAGGCATTGTTGGGCGCACCCATTCGAGAGGGCGAGGACACACCTGTTTCCGTGCAGCATATTGTTCGCTCGTTTGATCCTTGCATGGTGTGTACTGTCCACTAAATGATTGGCATTGAAGTTCGTGTTCGTGGGGTGGTGCAAGGGGTGGGGTTTCGCCCGTTTATTGCCAACTTGGCTGAGGATTTGCATATCAAAGGGCAGGTTTGGAATGATGCGGAAGGTGTGTTGATTCAAGCTTGGGCAGATCAAAGTGTGTTGGATATATTTGTACAGCGCATTCAGGATTTAGCACCACCCTTGGCAAAAGTGCAGAGCGTTGAATGCGCTGTTTTAGATAACATATGCCAGCATCAAGCCTTTGACATTATCACCAGTGTTCAAGGTAAAACAGCAACGGGCGTTGCCGCGGATGCAGCCACATGTACTGAATGTTTGGCTGATGTGCAAAACCCAGAGGATAGGCATTATCAATACCCATTTACCAACTGCACGCACTGTGGCCCAAGACTTTCGATTATTCGCAAAGTACCGTATGACCGTGCCAACACCAGCATGGCTGCCTTTGCCATGTGTGATGCGTGTGTGGCAGAATACCAAAACCCTAAAGACAGGCGGTTTCATGCCCAACCCAATGCCTGCCCTGCCTGTGGACCTCAGCTTTTATGGCTGGATAAGCAAGGTGAAGTGTTGGATGTTGAAGATGCGCTTGATGAAGCAGCTAGGCAAATCAAACAAGGTTTGATTGTTGCCATCAAAGGTATTGGCGGCATTCATTTGGCATGTGATGCAACGGCTGAAGGTGCTGTAAATATGTTGCGTCAGCGAAAGCGCAGGTTTGATAAACCTTTTGCACTGATGGCAAAAGACATGAAGCAAATCAGTCAATATGCACATATCACAGCAGAAGATAGGGCGGCACTGAGCGGTGTGGCAGCACCAGTCGTGGTGTTGCAAGCAAAAAAGGACTCAGCAATTGCTGATAGTGTTGCGCCGCATCAAGCAACTTTAGGGCTTATGCTGCCTTATACGCCTTTGCATCATCTGTTGATGCAGAAGCTTGATGCCCCCATCGTGCTCACATCAGGCAATGTGAGTGATGAGCCGCAGTGTATTGACAATGATGATGCAGTGACTCGGCTTTCAGGTATTGTCGATGGGTTTTTGCTGCACAACCGTGATATTGTGAACCGCCTTGATGATTCGGTGTTGAAGGTGATGGCAGGTGCACCACGCATATTGCGCCGCGCTAGAGGTTTTTCGCCATCTGCATTGGTCTTACCCCAAGGTTTTGAAAATGCGCATGGTATTTTAGGTATGGGTGGTGAGTTAAAAAATACATTTTGTTTGATTCAATATGGGCAAGCCATCATGTCGCAACATATGGGCGATTTAGAGCATGCGGCAGTGCATGAAGATTATCAAAAGAACTTGGCTTTGTATCAGCAGCTTTATGATTTTACACCAACGCATATCGCAGTGGATAAACATCCAGACTATTTTTCCACACAGTGGGGCACTTATCTTGCCGAAGAACAAGGTTTGAAGCTGACCCAAGTGCAGCACCATCATGCGCATATTGTGGCATGTATGGCAGAGCACGGTTTGCCGTTGGGTAGCGAGGTGCTGGGCATCGCTTTGGATGGTTTAGGCATGGGGGAGGATGGCACGCTTTGGGGTGGCGAGTTTCTACATGTGTCCTATGCTTCATTCAAGCGATTGGGCAGTATTCAGGAAGCACCCATGTTGGGCGGAAGCCAGGCTATGAAAGAGCCTTGGCGTAATGCCTTTGCCCAGCTACATGCTTTGGGTTGGGATAACATAGCCAAGAAGTATGCAACTTTACCTGTGATACAAAAGCTTTCCGAAAAACCCACACGCAACTTGCAAATCATGTGTGATAAAGGTTTGAACTCGCCGCAAGCTTCATCTATGGGGCGTTTGTTTGATGCGGTGGCTGCGACATTGGATATATGTTTTGAGCGAGTAAGCTTTGAAGGGCAAGCAGCCATGCGGTTGGAAGTATTGGCAGCACAGGCGTATTCACCGCAAACAAAGGCTTACCCTGTGGGAAGGGTGGACAAAGATGGATTGGTTTATTTGTCGTGGTTGCCGATGTGGGAAGCGCTATTGGCTGACTTAAAAGCTGAGGTGGCAAATGCTGAGATTGCGGCAAGGTTTCATCAATCGGTAGTGCAAGCCGTGTCTGATTTGGCAGTGCTTTTGCTGCAAAGGCAACAACTGGACGCAGCGGTACTGAGTGGAGGGGTATTCCAAAACCAAACGGTATTGGAAGGTGTACAAGGCTTGTTGAGAGAGGCTGGGTTTCAGGTGCTTATCGCGCAAGACTATCCCTTGAATGATGGTGGTTTATCTTTGGGGCAGGGGCTTGTTGCCGCAGCCATAAGCACAAAACTGGAATAAAAGTATTCATATTGAATCAATGATTGACTATTAAGTATTCAAATATATATTGTGCCCATGAACATGGCTTGAACGATAACAGCGATACAGCGGTTGTCGGTTGCTTGAAGTGTTTGTCCAGTTGGGAGGGTTTATGTTAAGTGTATTATTTTTAGGTTTTTTGTTGGGTATGCGTCATGCAATTGAGGCAGACCATGTGGCTGCGGTTGCATCGATGACAACACAAAGTTCATCGTTAAAAGATGCTTTGCGACTTGGTGCGACATGGGGTCTGGGGCATACTTTAACCTTGTTTTTGTTTGGTTCAATTGTGATTTTTTCTAATACTTTCATCCCTGAAACCCTTGCCATGTCGTTAGAGTTTGTGGTTGGTATCATGCTGGTATTGTTGGGTGTGGATGTGGTTCACCGCATGTTGAAAGAGCGGGTTCACTTTCATGTGCATACGCATAGTGATGGGGTTAAGCATTTTCACGCGCACTCCCATCAAGGTGAAGGTGAGCACAAGTTGTCCACACATGAGCATACACACAGCAAAGGTTTCCACTTGCGTTCACTTTTTGTAGGTATGATGCATGGTATGGCAGGCTCGGCAGCCTTGATTGTACTCACGCTGCAAACGGTTGAGACTCCAGCTATGGGATTGATATATATCGTATTGTTTGGGTTTGGTTCCGTGGCTGGTATGGCGGTGTTGGCAGCGGCTATTATGCTCCCACTGCGTCACTCTGCAAAAAAACTAACCCGGCTCTACAATGGGTTCCAAGCCATGATAGGCACAGCTACTATTGCCTTGGGCATGTTTGTTATGTATGAAATTGGTATTGTTGAAGGTTTAATTCTTTAAGCTATTGCTCAGGTATAACTCATCGCGCCGTACTTGATTCACGAAGGTATATGCTGCGGTGAGTCGCTATCCTGAAAATCGGATTTTCCTAAAAAGCTTTGTGTAATCTTGGGGAGTGAAAAGTAAGGCTTAAGGTGTAAGCCTAAGAAGACACTCTGAGCATGAGTTTCAGTAAAGGTATGGTTACAGCAGTTGGTTTTGGAAAAGCGGCATATTGTTTAATACTGTTTTTTTGGTCACTATGCGGCAAAATTTTGTTATCCCTAAGGTTTTGTTATGTCAAAAAGTAAAGCGCATTTCCGTTTATTAAACGATGCCCCTCGTGTGGGGCAAACCAGCGAAGATCTTATCAATGGGATGCAGCGCCACTTTCTGCGTACATTAGGCTTAAGTGATGCTTGTATATCCAATCATTATAAGTACCAAGCTTTGGCTTTAACGATTCGTGATCGCTTGATGGAAAACTGGCGGGACACCAAAGAAGCAGTTCAACAAGCAGGTGGCAAGCGGGCTTACTACTTGTCCCTAGAGTTTTTAATGGGTAGAGCCTTGGGCAATGCAGTCTTAAACCTTGGTTTGGATAAACAAACCACTGAGGCACTACATGCGCTGGGCATTGATGATGAAGAAATGATTGAAGCAGAAGCTGATGCAGGGCTTGGCAATGGTGGTTTGGGCAGGTTGGCAGCATGCTTTATTGATAGCTGTGCCACCTTGCAATTGCCCGTGACAGGTTATGGCATTCGCTATGAATACGGCATGTTTCGTCAAAGTATTGTGAATGGTTTTCAGCAAGAGTCGCCTGATCATTGGTTGAGAGAGGGGAATATTTGGGAAATTGAGCGCCCAGAATACACCCAAACCATTCACTTTGGTGGTCATTCTGAGTCATACCATGACGACCATGGTAACTTTCGTATGCGTTGGGTCGATACCCATGATGTGTTGGCTGTTCCTTACGACACCCCCATTCCTGGTTATAAGAATGGCACGGTCAACACCCTTCGTTTATGGAAATCAGCAGCAACAGATGAGTTTGACTTGGATGAGTTTAATGCAGGTGATTATGCAGGCTCGGTGGCGCAAAAGAATAATGCCGAGCATATTTCTATGGTGCTTTATCCCAATGATAGCAGTGAAAATGGTAAGGAGCTTCGCTTACGCCAGCAATACTTCCTAGCATCAGCCAGTATTAAAGATGTGATTCGTCAATGGGTTGAAGTGCATGGTGAAGATTTTAGCGCGTTTGCGGATAATAATTGTTTTCAACTCAATGATACCCACCCGACGGTTTCCGTTGCGGAATTGATGCGCATTTTGATGGATGACTATCGGCTGGGTTGGGATGAGGCATGGGCAATCACCAGCAAAACCATGGCATACACCAATCACACCTTGCTTCCAGAAGCTTTGGAGCGTTGGTCTGTACGATTGTTTAGCCGCTTGTTGCCCCGCATTTTAGATATTATCTATGAAATCAATGCTCGTTTTCTGCAAGAGCTTGCCAAGAAATACCCTGGTGACATCGCACGACAGCGCCGCATGTCTATCATTGAAGAAGGTGAGGAGCAGCAGGTACGCATGGCGTATTTGGCGATTATCGGCAGTTTTTCTGTTAATGGCGTGGCGCAACTGCATTCGGACTTGTTGGTTGAAGGTTTGTTTGCTGATTTTTATGACTTATGGCCTGAGAAGTTTAACAATAAAACCAATGGTGTGACCCAACGCCGTTGGCTGGCATGGTGCAATAAGCCTTTAAGCAAGCTTATCACAGATCATATTGGCGATGGCTGGGTAACCCAGTTGGATGAGTTAAGAAAGCTTGCACCGTTGGCAGATAAAGCGGCATTTAGGAAGCAGTGGGCAGCGTGCAAACGCAAAAACAAAGAAGCTTTGGCTGCCATTGTGAAGGATGTATGCGGTGTGATGTTTAGCCCTGATGCCATGTTTGATATTCAGGTGAAGCGTATTCATGAATACAAACGACAGTTGCTCAATGTTTTGCATGTGATTCATTTGTATGATCGCATCAAACGCGGTGATACAGACAACTGGACCAATCGTTGTGTGTTGATTGGTGGTAAGGCGGCACCGGGCTATTACATGGCAAAGAAAATTATCAAGCTGGTGAATAATGTCGCGGATGTGGTGAATCATGACCCTGATGTGGGCGACAAGCTTAAAGTTGTTTTCTTCCCCAACTATCGTGTGTCTGCCATGGAAAAAATTGCACCAGCAGCTGATTTATCTGAGCAGATTTCAACGGCAGGTAAAGAAGCGTCGGGCACGGGTAACATGAAGTTTATGATGAACGGTGCGCTCACCATTGGCACCCTGGATGGGGCAAACATCGAAATCCGTGAAGAGGTTGGTGATGAAAACTTCTTCTTGTTTGGCTTAACCGCAGAAGAAGTGGAGAAAACACGCCGTAACTACAATCCCAATGCCATTATTGAAGCCGATGAAGACCTTAGGCGGGTGATGAGCTTGCTGCAATGCGGCCACTTCAATCAATTTGAGCCTGGTATCTTTGATGATGTTATTGGCTCGATTCGTTGTCAGCACGATCCTTGGCTAACCGCTGCAGATTTCCGCTCTTATGTAGATACTCAGCAAAAAGCAGCGGCTGCATATCAGGATCAAGAGCATTGGATAACCATGAGCATTTATAACACGGCATTCAGTGGTAAGTTTTCAACCGACCGCACCATGCAAGATTACAATCGGGATATTTGGGGTTTAACGCCAGTTACACCTAAAACAAGTTGAACAGCTCAACCTAAAAGCTTAGACGCACCCAGAATGCCAGCGTTATCCTGTAAACTTGATGGGCTAACGCTGATTTTACCTTTTAGTGGTGGGATGAGGTTAGCATTGAGCGAAGCCATGATATTGGGGTGAAGCATATCCCATGCGCCGATTAAACCGCCGCTGATGGTGACCGTGCGAATGTCCAAAAGTGTGATGGCTTGGGCAATAGCAGTGCCCAAATACATACCTGCGCTTTCCAAAATATCCGCCGCTTGTTTATCACCTTCTATAGCGCGTTGGTACATGTCTTTGGGCGATGTGTTGATGCCTGCAAGTTCATTGTATCTGGCACTGATTGCCGTAGCAGAGGCATAAGCTTCTACGCAACCACAGTTGCCGCAGCCGCATAGTCTTGCCTGCTCACCATACTCAACCTTGAGATGACCAAACTCCATCGCCATACCATGTTCGCCTGTATATGGTGTGTTGTTCAAGATTAGACCACCGCCAATGCCTGTGCCTAATGTGATGTGCAATAGGTTGGCATGACCTTGCCCTGCACCAAAGGCTTGCTCACCGATAGCAGCGCATAAGGCATCATTTTGCGCTGTTACGGGTATGTGAAGTCTATCCGAAAGTTTTTCTGCCAAGGCAAAATGAGAAAGCTGCGGGATATTGGGAGACGCCGCCAACACACCTGAATTGCCCATAAAAAAGCCGGGGAAACCAATGCCAACACCTTGAATATTATCGAGGGGTAATTGTTGCACGGCGGTTTCAAGCGTGTGCAAAATATGTTGTTCTACTTCA
>JALSGX010000143.1 GCA_026982535.1 Ghiorsea sp.
CTTTATGGTTGCTACGGTGATCGCAGGTTTTGTGGCTTCCATGATTCGCGCCCTCATCCCACAAGGTTGGAACTTGCCCATGTCGATGCTGGGCTTGAGCCTCACACTTTGGATACTTTAGGATACAACAATGAACACTCACTTGCTTCAACCACTGATTGATTCCGCTTTGTCTGAGGATATGGCGTTCCATGACTTAACCGCCAAGGCGACGATTGCCCAAGCGCAATTTGGCAAGGCAACGATTATTGCCAAGGCAGATGGTGTGTTATCAGGCTGCGTGGTTGCCAAGCAGGTATTTGCAACTATGGATAAAGGTGTTTCTCAGATATGGCATAAACATGATGCCGATAAAGTACAAGCAGGAGACCTCATTTGCGAATTATCAGGCAATATGCGTATACTTTTATCAGCCGAGCGCACAGCTCTCAATTTTATGCAGCACTTGTCAGGTATTGCGACAGCAACATCCCTGTTTGTTCAGGTTCTTCAAGGCACAGGCTGCGACATTGTGGACACCCGCAAAACAACACCTGGTTTGAGAGTGTTGGAAAAACAGGCTGTGTTGGATGGCGGCGGCAAAAATCATAGATTAAACCTTGCATCTGGCATGCTTATCAAAGAAAATCATATTTTAGCCGCTGGCTCTATCACTGATGCTATCACTGCCTGCCACAAGCTTTCGCCCAACACATGGATTGAAGTGGAATGTGAAACTTTGGATGAAGTGATCGAAGCCGTTCATGCCTGCCCAGATATGATTTTGCTGGATAACATGAACCCGGAAGTCGTCCGCCAAGCACGCAAGCTTGTGCCAACATCCATCCTGCTTGAAGCATCAGGCAATATCACCTTGGACAATGCCAAGGTGTATGCTGAAGCAGGTATCAATCGCATTGCCGTAGGCGCAATCACTCATTCTGCGCCATCCTTGGATTTATCCATGCGGGTATCGCAAAACTAACCATGCTCGATTTCAACATCCAACACTTTGAAAGCCTTGACTCCACCAATAAGGAGGCACTCAGGCAAGCGCAACAGGGTGCAAAAGAAGGTTTAACCATTGTCGCAGAGCAACAAACATGCGGCAAGGGTCGCTTGGGCAGGACATGGCAAACCATCAATCATGCCCTTGCCATGAGCGTATTGCTGCGCCCTAGTTTACCTGCATCTGAAATACCTAGGCTATCGCTTTTAACCGCTGTAAGCCTGCATGACGCGTTGTCGTTATTTGTGCCCAAGGTGGGTATCAAATGGCCCAATGATTTATTGATTGCTGGTAAAAAGGTGTGCGGCATTTTAACTGAAACACAGCAAACCAATGATGATATGGCTGTGGTTATCGGCATTGGTGTCAACATCCAGCCACCGCAAATATGGGATACAAACATGCGCACCCCACCCACCAGCTTAAATGAACACTGTAAGCGAAAAGTTCATAAAAATGATGTGTTACAAGCTGTATTGCAAGCTTTGGATATCCGTTATAGTCAACTGCAAAACCAAGGGTTTCCGTCTATCCTGCAAGCATGGGAAAAGGCACATATTGCCAATGGGAAAACCGTGTCTGTACACGATGGCAACACTTATATCCAGGGTATTGCGCTGGGCTTGGCAAGCGATGGCGCGCTACGATTGTTGGTTAATGGTGAAGATAAGCGTATCATTGCTGGCGATGTTATACTTATGGATAAACCTGTATGAATCGCTTTTTATGTATTGATGTAGGCAATACACAGATGGTCTTTGGCTTATATCAAGACGAAGATTTGAAAGCGCACTGGCGGCTTTCAAGCCATCATCAGCTCACATCCGATGAATTAAGCTGGCAGCTGTTTGGCATGTTTTCCCAATTTAGCCTCAATCCAAAAATGCTAGATGGTATTATGGTGGCATCCGTTGTACCGCATTTGGATGAGGTGCTCAAAGAGGCCTGCGCACAAACTTGCGGCGTAAGCCCTGCTTTTGTCGGTGATAAACATGTCAAAACAGGCATTGCCATAGATTATAAAAACCCCAAAGAAGTCGGCGCGGATAGAGTTGTTAATGCGCTTGCTGCCCGTGAAATCTTTGGTGCGCCTGCCATCGTGTTGGATTGTGGCACTGCCACTACATTTGATATGGTTTCCTCGGATGGGCGATATGCAGGGGGTTTGATTATCCCTGGCATTGAGGTGGCACTGGAAGCGCTGTCCAAACGCGCTGCCAAGCTGCCCGAAGTTGCCATTACACCTGTGGATACGCTGATTGGTAAAGACACGGTCAGTAGCATGCAAGCAGGCGTGTATTGGTCGGCTGTGGATGGATTAAATGGCATTATAGATAGATTGTTGGCTGAAGACGGTTATCAAAATGCTGTCATTGTAGCCACTGGCGGCTTGGCGGCCAAATTGAGCGCAGATATGCCCAAAGTGCAGCATATTGAGCCGTATTTAACCCTCAAAGGCATACTTATATTGGCACAACAACACTTCAAATCATGCAAAGCCTGAAAAACATCATCGGTTTTATCACTGTGCTCGGCTTGTCTTGGACAGCTTGGTATGCCTGGTTTCCACCGCCAATCACTCATGAGCCACAGGGTGTACGCGTTTGGATTCCAGAGCGCCCACATTTGGGCGCGCTTGAAGACGAAAAGTGGCGTGTGTTCACCAAACGCATGGTATGGAAAAAAGCCGTGCAAGACTTGCAAGCTAAATTCAGAGCAAACAATATGAATCCCGTCATTTTAGAGCGTAAAGAAGCCGTGCAATTGCATGTTTTTGATGACCCACGCACCTTTGTTTCACGCACTGAAGCCGAAGCGGCACGCAAAGAATGGAACATTGACAGCGTGGACATTTTAAGGCGCAGCGATGGTACATATATGTTGGGGCTTGGTCGCTTTTACCTGCCTGAGTATGCCCAACTTCGTCAAAAAGCATTAAAAGCATTAAAAAAGCCCTACAAATATACGCAAGACATCAAAATTATCCCAACCTACCGCTTTATTTTTCCAGCAATGTCTGAACAAGAAGCAGAAGTGTTGTGGAGAAACATCCAGGACATGGGTGCAATTAACCCCGTCATGATGACAGAAAATGAGTTTAATGCCATGTTTGTTGGCAGCATGTGAAGGCTCACCTTATGGTCAGTCCAGATATTCAATATATAGCCTCGCCACACTTTAACGCGCGACCTGACACAGTTGTTGATTTGATTGTACTTCATGCCATCTCATTGCCCGATGGTGAGTTTGGAAGTAAATATATTACCGACCTCTTTCTGGGCAACTTAGACGCACAGGCACACCCAAGTTTTAACAGCCTTAAGAGTATGAAAGTTTCCGCGCATTTTGTTGTCGCTCGCGATGGCAACATCACGCAGTTTGTTGCCACCAATAACCGCGCCTGGCACGCAGGTGAGTCAACATGGCAAGGTAGAGACAACTGCAATGACTACAGCATTGGTATTGAAATCATTGGCGATGAGCGCCAACCCTTTACCCGCAGGCAATACACCGAAACAGCAAGGCTTTGCCGTACCTTGATGGCACATCACCCTACCATTACAAAACAACGCATTGTTGGGCATCAGGATATTGCCCCCAGCCGAAAGTGGGACCCCGGCAAACAATGGGATTGGTCGCGCTTTCGCCGCTCGCTTGCCCATATCCAACACCTACACATGGGTATTCAGTGATGAAATACACTTAGCCAGCATATATTCAAATGTATTTTAACAATATATACTGCGGCGCATGCTTTGGTTTTGGTTATTGCTCATAGCTTGCATTGATCCACTGTGGGGCAACAGCTTTACTGATATAGAAGTTCTCAGCTACCAGCAACAACCGCTACAAGTGCGTATACTTTTCCAATCTGAAAGCGCCAATCCTCCAGAAGTTTCACTCGCTCCCAAAAAGGTCTATCGCCACCTTAATATAACCATACCTCAAGATTATGACACTTTCTGGCTTGAAGCCCATCCTCTGAACACAAAATCAGTCATGCTGCGTATCCGCTCAACCAAACCTATTCAAGAGCAAAACATGACCCTTGTTCTTATCACACATGGCACACAAAAACAATATTACAAAACTTTTCCTATAACGCTTAAGTCTGAGCCCATATCCGCCACAGCTCCACTCAAACTAGCCACTTCACTTCACAGTACTGATATACGCCCTCACCCCAGCATGATACAAGTTTACCAATGGGAAACATGGTATCACCAGGCAACAAACTTCCCGCTGCATATCACCACAAGCCTAACCACCCCACCTCAACCAGAAGCATTGATGGCAGAACTCAATCGCCTAGAAGCACGAATCAACGCTTTGCTCAAGCAAACCAGCGTGCAACAGCAAACTGCGCCAACCTCATATTTGCCATGGCTAATCGGGGGCACTCTTCTTGCTTTATTGCTTGCTACCCTGCTTATCATGGGCAAACGAAAACTCAAGCTGAAAAATTCTATTGCGCGCTACACCAGACCAGCACCAAAACCACACGCCGCCACCAAGGCAGGTCACAACAAAGCGACCTTGGCAACCAAAGCTATACCCGAAAAAAGATTGCAACAAACAACAAAAAATACACAACAACATGCAAAGCCACCCATCCAGCCAGTCGAAGCCAAGACTGAACAAAGAAAAAGCACATATTTAACCATCTTTGAACACATGATTGCGCAACAATCATGGGAAAATGCTCATGCCTGCTACAAGTATTTAAGCGCTTCTGAAAAAAATGATCCCGATGTCCAAGCAAAGTATGTGAGCCTGCTCCTGCAAGAAAGCTTTGATGATATGCAGCAGGAAAAGCAAATAACCAACAAGGAAGAAACCCCAAAAAACAGTAGCACCTGTAGCTCTGTTTTTATTCAGCTTGCAGATCAAGGCAAATGGCAAGACGCACTGCATTATTATGAACAACTGCCCGATGAAGAACAAAACCACCCCAAGATTCAACAGTTATACCAAAAAATATCAGCACTATCGCAAGCAAAACTCCTGTAAGATCGAGTTAAAACACCATATCCAACATCTTCATCGCCAGCAACAGTAAAATGACGGCGAATATTTTCTTTAATAAGGCTACAGGCAATTGATGGGCAAGTTTCGCGCCTGCGGGTGCAATGAATATGCTAACCACGGAAATCAGCAGCACGGCAGGCAAATACACATAACCCACACTGTATACGGGCAATCCTTGTTCACCCCAGCCCGCAATGGCATAACCCACGCCGCCCGCCACCGCAATCGGCACGCCAAGTGCCGCAGATGTGGCAATAGCATGTTGCATTTTTACATTGCACCATGTGAGAAACGGCACACTCATCGTGCCACCACCAATCGCCACCAATGCCGATATGCCGCCAATACCCAAACCCACCAACCCAAGCCCCAGCTTGTTGGGTAACGAGCGGTTGGGTTTGGGCTTGATGTTGAGAAACATTTGAATCGCCACATAAGTCATAAATACACTAAAAAAGACTGCCAAGAAGGTGCGCGGCAAATAGGATGTGTAAAAAGAAACAATAAATGTACCCAGCAACAGTCCAAGTATCATCTGCTTCCAAACATCCCAAAGCACTGCCCCATGTTGATGATGGCTGTATGCGCTGGACATGGCAGTGAGCACAATGGATGCCATGGATGTACCCAATGCCATATGCACAAGATGAGCATCATCAAAACCTTGTGCCATAAATATCATGGTCAGCAGAGGCACCATCATACCACCCCCGCCAATACCCAAAAGCCCCGCAAAAAAACCAACAACCAAGCCTAAACCAAGATAAGGAAGCACCCATAATATCATATCCATAGCTGAAAGTTTAACCTAATCCATGAAATACCATAGCATGAATGCTAAGTTTCGCCCATGAACCATCAGTTTGCCATACTTTTATCCCTGCTCTTTGGTTCTGCCATGCCTTACGCATTCTCACCATTCAATTATTGGTGGTTAGCATTCATTGCCTTTGCAGGGTGGCTGCATCTGTTCATGCAATACCCTAAGCACCCACTCAAGCTGGGTGGCGCATTTGGATTTGGCTGGTTTGGCTTTGGCGGCTGGTGGCTTGCCGATACCATTCATATTTATGGTCATCTCCCCTATATCGCAGGTCTTGCCGTGGTTGGCATCTTGGCATTGATGTTTACCCTGTTTATGTTGTTTTGGGCATGGTCATTCTGCAAGCTCCATCAGCATCCATTAGACATCCTGTGGCTTTTCCCCGCCCTTGGCACATTGGAAGAGTGGTTAAGAAGCTTTGTGTTTACAGGTCTGCCGTGGACTGCCATCGCCAACATCAGCGTGAATACACCTGTATCATCTTGGTTAAGTGTGGTGGGGAGTTATGGTGTAACCTTTTTCATTTTATTCATCGTCGCAGCATTGGTTTTACTCTTAAAACAAGGCACACGCAAACATGCCATCCTCGCCCTTGTTGTATCAGCTGTAGTCATATGGGCTGCGCCAAACATTCATGTGCCACCACACCCAAGCAAATCGGTTGCTTTGGTTCAACCTGTAACACCACAAAACCAAAAATGGGATGCCCAGTTTATCCAAAATATTATGTTTAAGTTGGTCATACTATCCGAACAAGCCAAAGATGCTGACCTTATTGTTTGGTCGGAAGCGGCTGTACCCATGTACCTCTTGCGCAATCCAAGCTGGGATACATGGCTTAAGGAACAAAGTGATGCTTGGCAAGGTGCTCTTGTTTTCGGAGGGCTCAACCTTGCCGCGGGCAACAAAGCACAAAACGGACTATTTTTAGCACAAAAGGGAGAAAACAAACGCCAGTTTGTTGGCAAGCATCACCTTGTTCCTTTTGGTGAATATGTCCCCGCGTGGCTACCCTTTCTCGGGAAAATTGTACCCAACCTGGCAGACTTTCACCCTGCAACAGATGATGGCATTCTGACCATCCATGAAGCGAGCGGAAGCAAGCAAAAACTCGGATCCATCATTTGCTATGAATCCTTATTTCCTGAAGAGTCATTCAAGCGTGTGCGCCATGGTGCTCATGTTCTCATCGTGGTCACCAACGATACCTGGTATGGTACCAGCCCTGCGGCATGGCAACATTTTCAGGCTTCACAAGTCCGCGCTATTGAAAATGGACGATATGTGCTTCGTGCTACCAATTCAGGCATATCCGCTGTGATTGCGCCTGATGGTCGGATTATGGCAACCATGCCATGGTGGGAGGAGGGCATTGTGCGTGGTCAATATGAGCCACTTTCGCATCAGACTTTATATCAAAAGTGGGGAGACACACCTATCCTTACCCTTGCATTTATCATCCTTGGTATGGCAGTATTTCAATGGTTTCGCAGGGAGAGGTGGGTCTGATGAACACACAACCAGTAACAGTTTGGGGCGCAGGCTCCTGGGGCACAGCGTTAGCCATGGTGCTTGCCAAGCATGGTCGCCCAGTCCATTTGATTACCCGTAACCAAACCACTGCCAACCAACTGAATGCAGAACGAGAAAATGCCCGTTATTTACAAGGTATCTCCTTTCCTGGTTCCCTGCAGGCCATAGGGCAGGAACACCCTGACTTACCTGGCCTCTTGCAACAATCTTTTGCCACAATACTGGGGCTTCCTTGCGCAGCTGCAGAAACTGCATTGATTCGCCTGCGTGACTACAATCATCCTGTTATTGCAGCCAATAAAGGTATCAACCCCGACTCTTTGGAACGAGTTGATGAATTATTGCTTCGTTTTGTGGGTATTGAACGCGCCCTGCTTTTATCAGGGCCATCTTTTGCCGCAGAAGTGGCAATGGGCAAGCCCACTGCCATTACCCTTGCCGCCAATGATGCAGCATTGGCAAAGCAAGTATCCACTATTTTTGACGATGATAATTTCAGGGTTTATACCAGTACAGATTTGGTTGGCGTTGCCCTCGGTGGCGCGCTTAAAAATGTGATTGCTATAGCTGCAGGTATGGCTGAAGGTATGCACTTAGGGCACAATGCGCTGGCAGCTTTGATTACACGAGGCATTGCCGAAATCTCAAGGCTAGCCACAGCATGTGGAGGAAAATCTGAAACCATGTCTGGGTTATCTGGGCTTGGTGATTTGCTTTTAACATGCACAGGAAGCTTGTCGCGCAATCGCAAAATGGGCATGGCTTTGGCATCAGGATTAAGCGCTGAAAAAGCCCGTGAATATGTAGGGCAAGTGGTCGAAGGCGAAAAAACAACTACTGCCGCAGTGAAACTTGCGCAAAAACATCAGGTTGAAATGCCTATCACTCAAATGACCTATGCCGTGCTCCAAGGTAAAGCCACACCAAAAGATGCGCTTAAAACTTTAATGGACAGGCCACAACGCGATGAATGAGGAAGATTTATTTACGCAAATAATGGCACAAGTGCAGCCCATCAAAGCAGAAAAGCGCATCCAAGCCAAAAAAAACAATCCGCACAATATAATCAACCGTCGTGACAGCAAAGCATTCCACGCAATCAAATCACAACATCATGCAAGATTCAGTGTGCAACGCACTGATACCTACGAACTTAAGGCTCATGGTGTTGCTACCAAAGATGTCAAAAAACTCGCACAAATGAATATCCAACACGCGCTGGACTTGCACGGGCTAACCCAAACCCAAGCCGAACAAGCCATGCAACAATTCATCAGCCAAGCCATACATCACGGCGAACGCTACTTGTGTATTATTCATGGGCAAGGCAGACACTCCCAAGGCGGCAAACCCGTACTTAAAGATTTCACCTACCAATGGTTAGAACACGGCTCTTTCTCCAGTCACATCCTTATCGCCACCCCCTCCAAACAAAGCGGCGGTGGCGCTTGCAATATTCTACTTCGTAAACAGCCCTGACGCAGTTAGTGCGCGTCAGATAAGTCATGAATCCCAGATATAGCCTTCTGTGGGTGACGATGCTGATGCAAATGCTCGTTTCTGCATACGCCCTGCAAGAAACGCCTTGCGCCCTGCCCTCACGGCATCACGCATGGCTTCTGCCATCAAACATTCATCTTTGGCTTCGGCAATGGCTGTGTTAATTAAAACTGCATCTGCACCAAGCTCCATGGCTTTGGCTGCATCCGAAGCCGTGCCTATGCCTGCATCCACTACGATAGGTACATTCGCCCGCTCTTTAATCACACGAATATTAAAAGGGTTAGCCAGCCCTCGCCCTGAACCAATCGGGTTACCCAATGGCATCACAGCCACACAGCCCACATCTTCAAGCTTGGTCGCCACTATCGGGTCATCATTGGTATAGACCATGACTTGAAAACCTTCTTTCACCAACACTTCTGCTGCTTTGATGGTTTCCACCACATTCGGGTAAAGCGTTTGGGTATCACCCAACACTTCAAGTTTTACCAAATCCCAACCACCAGCTTCCCTTGCCAGTCTTAGGGTGCGAACAGCGTCTTCAGCATTAAAGCAACCTGCTGTATTGGGTAAAATCGTGTATTTCTTGGGGTCGATATAATCAAGCAGGTTTTCTTTGCCTGCATCGGTAATATTCACACGGCGAACTGCAACCGTAATCATTTCCGCTTCTGATACTTCTGTTGCTCGTTTTGTGGTTTCAAAGTCTTTATATTTACCTGAACCCACGATTAAACGCGATGTAAACTCGTATGTACCAATCTTCAATGTATCTTTGCTCATCAGATCCTCAGCCGCCACCAATCATGTGGACAATTTCTATTCTATCATTTTCTTCCAATACCGTCGTCGCATATGCACTTTTAGGTACAACTTCTAAATTGCGCTCCACTGCCAACATGCGTGTTTCCAAACCCAACTCAGCAATTAAAGCCTCAACCGTTGCCGCAGAAATATCTTGCACTTCACCATTGAGTCGAATATTCATAAAAATCATCCTTTCTTATCATTTTTGCAGCACTTTCACCCCTATTTCTTAAAAAAATACCAACTATGATAAATATCCTGATTGACCCAAATCTGTTTTATACTTAACATCAGCCGCATGCTAGCAGCTTCTACAGACAACATAAAAGAGTTAGATGTGCAAGGTTCACTTTCGGACCAGATCAATGCACCTAAGCCACGCATTTGGCCTGGTGTCAAAGCAGGTCTCACAGAAGCCAAAGAAGCTATTGAAAACAAGAACTTAACCCTTGCTGAACAACTTCTGCGTGAAATTCTTGAGTTTGCGCCTGCTGAGCCCGAGCCTTGGCATATTCTTGCCGCTATCCTAAACCGAAAAGGGGATAAGGATGAAGCCAAAGCTTGTTTGAGGCGCGCGTTGAAAATCAAGAAAACCAATATCGAGCTTCAGCCAGCTTTACCTGCCTCAAAACGCATGGCAAAACTACTTTGGGCACAAGATGATACATCTGCAGCCCTCAATATGCTTGCTGAACTCTTGCTTGAATCACCTGATGATCAAGAGCTTATCGCCCTACAGCAAACATGGACAGCAACCACATGACCCGTTTACATATTCAAGTCATCCATGGGCCTAATCTCAATATGCTTGGTACACGCGAACCAGGGCACTATGGCAATCAAACCTTAGCTGACATTGATGAGTCTCTGATCAAACTCGGCGACAAGCTCAATGTGCGCATCACATCATTTCAAAGCAACCATGAAGGTGAAATTGTTGATAAAATCCAACATTTGGACGCGGATGCCTTAATTATTAATCCCGCGGCATACACCCATACCAGCGTGGCAATTCGAGATGCTTTGCTGGCTGTTAAAATACCATTTGTCGAAGTGCACTTGTCCAACATCTACAAGCGTGAAACATTTCGACATCAATCTATGATGGTTGATATGGCAATGGGTGTGATTGCGGGCTTTGGCGCGCAGTCCTACCTTTTGGCTTTACGCGGCTTACACCACCACTTTTTGGCAAACCAATAGAAACTCTAGGAGAGTACAATGGATATTTCAGAAATTCGAAAGCTTATTCGCCTGGTGCAACAGAGCGACATTACAGAAATCGAGGTAACAGAAGGCGAAAGCACTGTACGCATTTCACGCCAGGGTATGGTTGCCACAACCATAACCCAACCAGTTGTCAACGCGCCAGTGGCAGCAGCTCCACAAGCTCCAGCAACAGAAACAACAGCAGAAGCAAGCTCAACTCCAGTCGAAGAAACCAATGAGCAACACTTGGTCAAATCGCCCATGGTTGGAACATTTTATGCAGCAGCATCACCCGATGATGCGCCCTTTGTCTCGGTAGGGGCACCTGTCAAAAAAGGTGATGTACTTTGTATCATCGAAGCTATGAAACTCATGAATGAAATTGAAGCTGAATATAATGGCGTAGTCGAAAAGATTCTTGTTAACAATGCAGACCCTGTTGAGTATGGTCAGCCTTTATTTGTTATTACCCCAGCCTAAGGAATCATATTATGTTCCATAAAATACTTGTTGCTAACCGTGGCGAAATTGCCGTTCGCATTATCCGCGCGTGTAAAGAATTAGGTATTGAGACAGTTGCGGTTTATTCCGAGGCAGATAAAGATGCCATGCACGCCCGCCTGGCTGATGAGTCTGTTTGTATTGGTCCTGCGGCTAGTACACAGTCTTATTTGAATATCCCTGCCATTATGGCAGCAGCATCATTAACGGATGTTGCCGCAATTCATCCTGGCTACGGCTTCTTGGCAGAAAATGCTGAATTTGCAGAAATTGTGATTGAGTCAGGCTATACTTGGATTGGCCCCACGCCTGAGTCTATGCGCATTATGGGTGATAAGGTTAAAGCCAAACAGCGCATGGTTGAAGCTGGTGTACCTTTAGTCTATGGCTCACCAGGTGCTGTGCGCACAGTTGAGGAAGCCAAAGCAATCGCCAAAGATTGTGGCTTTCCACTCATCATCAAAGCTGCTGCTGGCGGCGGAGGCAGGGGCATGAAAATTGTCCACTCTGAACCATCGTTGCCATCAGCATTTAGCTTATGCCAATCTGAGGCAGGCACAGTTTTCGGTGACGACACTGTATTTATCGAACAATTCCTGGAAGAGCCTCGCCATATTGAAGTGCAAGTGCTTGGTGATGGGCATGGCAATATTGTTCACTTGTTTGAACGCGAATGCTCCATTCAGCGCAACAACCAAAAGGTATTGGAAGAAGCACCTAGCCCTTCCATCAGCCCAGAAACACGAGAGGCCATTTGTGCTGCTGGTGTTGCTGCGGCAAAAGCAGTCAATTATGAAGGTGCTGGCACGATTGAGTTTTTGCTCAACCCCGACCAATCCTTCTATTTCATGGAAATGAATACTCGAATCCAAGTGGAGCATCCTGTCACCGAATGGATTACAGGTGTGGACTTGATTGAGTGGCAAATCCGTGTAGCTGCGGGTGAGAAGCTTGCTTTTACGCAACAAGACATCAAAATGAAAGGGCATGCCATTGAATGCCGCATCAATGCGGAACACCCATTTAAGTTTACGCCATCTCCTGGTAAAATTGAGTTGTATCATGCGCCAGGTGGCAGAAGTGTGCGTGTAGATTCAGCCGTTTATACGGGTTACAGCATTCCACCGCATTATGACTCTATGATTGCTAAAATCATTACACACGCAAGGGACAGGCAAAAATGTATTCGCCGTATGCAGCGAGCCATTGATGAGCTTGCGATTATTGGCATCACCACCAATCAAGAACTGCACAAACGCTTGCTTGCCAACCCCGGCTTCCAAGCTGCGGATTTTAATATTCATTTCTTGGAGCGTTGGCTTAAGCAAATGATTGATTAACCAACATTCGAAACAAACGAAAGGGCTGCGCTATTTTCATAGTACAGCCTTTTTACATACCTGAATTAGATGCCGCATCAGCTTTTTTTGTTGCCTCAACAACATCCGCCAATGAAACAGGGCTGGATGAATCGCTAGCTGGATCCGTACCTTTCCCTGTCTGTTGAGCAAAACTTTTTTCAATCACTTGCAAAAAGCGTTCATAAATAAACAATGTCGTTTTCTGATTTGCATTGAGGTTTGATGATAGTTCACATGCCCTATACATCAACTCTCTTGAAATAAGCACTGCGGGATTTCTGCCCCCAAGAGCCAGCCCTGCCTGATCACTTTTGTCTCCAATAGAATCACCATTACCAGCAACCGAAAAACCAAACGAAACACCAGAGCTTGATTCAACCGAGACATCTGGTCCAGGCGCTCGGCAGTGTCGTTCAGTTGAATTTGGATTATTAAAATAAACATCGCGCATTTCTGGTGCAATCAATAAAGTACTAACACCTTGTCGCTCAAAAATCACCCCTTCTTTTTCTGGCGTAATGCTAGCGCAACTCGTTACAACGAATAAAACAGTAATAACAAACAAGTATTGTAATATTTTCATGGTTTTTGCCTACCTAAATAAGATGAGCCGCCTAAGTACTTAGGCGGCTCATAAAAATCTTAATCAAAACATGCTTTTTCCGCTTTCCTTTTCCAGTAATTGGCCTTATTTTGCCATTTTTCAGCATGATGGTGAACGTTCTCACAATGTTTTTTTGCGTTGCCTCCCATCCATTCAAAGCCTTTACAACTCCCATAGGCAGCCCATGCGCCTGCAGCTTTAGACTGATAAAACGATGCTTCTTTCGAGGCTTCTTCACAGCTTTTTGCATCTGCAGATGCAACCGTTGGCAACATGAAACCAACTGTTGCTACTAAGGATAAAGTCATTAAATATTTCTTCATTGTTTTTCCCCTTCTTTATTTAGTATTAGAAAGCCCTTTGAACTTTCAAGGCAAAGTTTGGTAAGGTTTATCACACTTGCACAGTTGGCTATATGGGTTAAACCAAATGGGTGCCTAGCCTAGTTTTCTTGAAGCTGTTAGTTTGCCATCCACTGAATCGAAAAAGGAGGTGGCTTTTGAATATATTGCTTGCTGATGACCATGCCCTTTTTCGTGAAAGCCTTTCGCTTGCACTTGTCCGCCTGAATGATTCAATACCCAATATTATCCAAGCTGAAAATGGCGAAAAAGCATTGGAGGCAGCACAAGCTGAATCTGCACTCGATTTGATTTTATTAGATCTTGATATGCCTGGCATGGATGGTCTGAAAGTACTTCAAATGATATTTGATATTCACCCTGCCACACCCATTGTCATGATTTCAGCCAATGAAGATTTGAAATCAATCAACACCGCAC
>JALSGX010000144.1 GCA_026982535.1 Ghiorsea sp.
CATGCAACCCATTATCATCGCATTGCTTATTTTATTGTTGTATGTCTCGTTTCGCTCACCCAGAGGTGTAGTGCTTCCCTTGCTTACCGTATTGATTGCGGAAGTGTGGACAGTAGGAACCATGGCTGCTTTTGGTTATTCCATTTACACGATTACAACCATGTTACCCATTCTGATCATGGCGATTGGTATTGCTGATGCGGTTCACTTTTTAAGTCGAGAAAGGCTGTTGGCGCACTTCTCGGAATATGCGCATCGCAAAGAACGCATTGTGGAAGTGATGCATGAATTGTGGAAACCCATGGTGATGACCTCGGTAACCACAGGTGCTGGATTTTTATCCATGTTGACCTCTGATTTACCACCAATTCAAGAGTTTGGTATTTTTGCTACCGTGGGTATTGCGTATGCCTTGATTATCACGTTGACATTGTTCCCTGCGGCATTGATGGTCTTGCCTGAAAAAGATGGTCATGCCGATAGAAAACCATTGTTTACCGATTATGTGGAGTGGTCTAGCCAAGCGATATTAAAATACCCTAAACAAATCATGGCATTCTTTGCGATACTGGTTGTTGTTTCGGTTTATGGCGCAACCTTGATCAAGGTGGATGCATCCATGGTGGCGCAATTTAAGCCCGATGACCCTATTCGGCATGCTGATGAAGTATTGAACAAGCATTTTGCAGGCACGACCAGCCTTGATATTATGATTGATACAGGCAAAGAAAATGGTTTGCTTGAGCCAGCGTTTTTGCAAAAGATTGTCGATTTACAAGCTGAAATCGAGAAAGACCCGCTGGTGGGTGATACTTCATCCATTGCTGAGTTCCTGATGATTATGAACAAGGCACTCAATGAAGATAATCCAGATTACTATCGTGTGCCTGATTCGTCCGACTTGGCAGCGCAATACTTGTTATTGTATTCATTTTCAGGCGCACCTGATGATTTTGAGAAGTTTATGACCAGTGACTACCGTGAAGCACATGTTGTCATCAATATGAAAAGTGATAGCACCGAAGCGGTTGCCAATATCTTGAGTCGTTTACAAGATAAAACAGCAGCTTGGTTTCCTGAATCACAAGGTTATACCGTGAAGTGGGCAGGCACAGGCTACACATTGGACAGCTTAGCTAAGATGATTATTGATGGTCAGGTGACATCATTGGCATTATCAGTTCTTGCCATTTTCTTGCTTTGTTTGGTGATGTTTAAGCGTATCTTGATTGCGGTGATTGCCATGATTCCAGTAACACTTGCCGTGACAGTCAACTACGGAACCATGGGTAATATTGGCATTCCATTGGATTTGGCAACAGCGCTCACTGGCTCTATGGCATTGGGCATTGGTGTGGATTTCGCCATTCATTACTTGCACAGATACCACGAAGAAAGCATGGCTAATCACAGCTATGAAGAAAGTGTCATCAATACCAATCGCAGTGTGGGTCATGCGATTTTATTCAACACGATTGTTGTTGTGGGTGGATTCTTGGTCTTGTTATCCGCTGCCCTTTATCCACAAATGAAGCTGGGTGCTCTGATTGCAGCAACCATGATAATTTGTTATCTGGCAACGGTTTATTTGTTCCCTGTTTTGCTTGGTTTGGGTAAGGAGAAAATTAAAGTATGAGGCAAAGTATGAGGTATGTAAGTATCTTGGCAGCGGCGGGGGTGTTGTGTGCGAGCAATGCCTCGGCTATGGAATGGACGATGCATGGTGCTGTAAAAAATGAAACGGCATATTTTGTTTCAGGTGAGAATCGTTTGGATAAAATGCAAAATCGCATTGATTTAAAGCCTGAAGCGATACTGAGTGATAGGTGGGAGTTTCGTAGTCGCTTTTTGGGTTGGTATGATGCGGCAACGGATATTGAAGCAAGTAACACCACCGACTATACACCTGCAATTCAAGATTATTATCGCACCTATTCAGAGGTTAAAGAGGCGTATTTATTATATGCAGGTGATACTTTTGATTTGCGACTTGGTCAGCAGCAAATCGTGTGGGGGAAAACGGATGGTTTGCGCTTGTTGGATGTGGTGAACCCGTTAAATATGCGCGAGTTCTTGATGGATGACTTCTTGGATTCGCGTATGGGTTTGGTGGCAGCACGGCTCAATTACTATGCGGTCGTTGATGGGCATGAACATGAATTTGAATTTGTGTTGATACCTGATGCCAAACCTGCTGAGTTTGCCCCCAGAGGTTCGCGTTGGGCGTATCAAATACCAACACCACCTGCTGGGTTCAGCTTAAATGTAGCCGAAGGCAATAAACCAAGCTTTGGTGCGAGTGATGCTGAATACGGTTTGGCATGGCGGGCTAATTTGGATGGGTGGGATGTGTCGCTGAATTGGTTTAACGGCTGGAAGGACACACCTGCGATTCAAAAGTCAATTCGCCCAGGTGTATTGACTTTAACACCTGTATATCAGCGCATGAACACGGTGGGTGGCTCTGCATCCAATGCCTTTGGTGCTTGGGTGGTTCGCAGTGAAGTTGCGGTGAATAGCAATGAAATCATTACAACCAGTGTTGCCCCAGTAAGTACAACCACATGGAATGCAGCCTTGGGTTTGGATCACAATGCCAACAATTGGTTTATCAGTGGTCAGGTGTTTGTGCGCTATATTCAAAACTGGGATAAGACCATGATTGAAAAAGAGCATTCAGGTTTTATCACTTTATTGGTATCAACGGACTTTATGAATGATAAGCTTAAACCTGAAATGATTGCTTTAATGAACTATTCAGATGGCAGCTCTATGTTGCGCCCTAAGGTTTCGTATGAATTTTCAGATAACACACTGGGTCGTTTAGGTTTGGATGTGTTTTCGGGTGATGCGACAGACTTCTTTGGACAATTTAATGATAATGACAGGGTGTATGCAGAAGTTGAATACACATTCTAAAATAGGAGATCATATGAAAAAGGTAATTTTATTGGTGGGTTTAAGCCTTGCCATGACAACGCAAGCTACGGCGAGCGATAAAACATTTATGGAGGGCAAAAAACTTTTTCAAGAGAACTGTTTAACTTGCCACAATGCGGAGCTAGAACCTGCGCAAGCACCACCCATGTTTGGTGTGCAGATGAAATATAAGATGGCGACTAAAGATAAGGCTGCATTTGTTGATAAAGTTACGGCTTTTGTGACTAACCCTACTGAAGATAAAGCCATACTCAAAGAGCCTGTGAAGGTGTTGGGCGTGATGCCAAATATGGGTTTTGAAGAAGATGATGTGCGTAAAATTGCCGCATACATTCATGATGAGACCTTTGAGCCACCGTGTAACCATTGGAAACATGCAGCAGAGAGGTTTAAGCAAGAAGGCAAAATGAAGCTGTATCAAAAGCATCAAAAGAAATACGATATGATGTGTACAACTTCATCGACCAAACCGCATCAGCCTATGCATAAGATAGATAAAAGCGTAACTGCTGAGGCTGGTTCGCTTAAAGCGATTATGCAGCAGTTGGGTATTGATTTCTTAGCATTAGAAAGCGCAATATTAGTGGAAGACTTTGCGATGGCAGAAAAAGCGGCTCATGCCATTGCATACCATGATACACCATCCTTGGGGACAAAAATGAAGTTGTTGGCAAGCTTGCGCACGGATATGTCCAAGTTTAAGGCGGCAGATGACAGAGTACACAAGCTTGCTTTGGAGATTAAAGAAGCCGCCAAAACGCAAGATATGACGGCGCTGATTGCGAAACAGTCTCAAATGTTGGGTGCATGTATGTCTTGTCATGTTTTATTTCGCAGTAAAATTGCTGCCATTTTACATGGAGAGTCTTGATTTGAAGCCTTGGCTGGATTTCAGGTGATCCAAAAAGCCCCCTATATTTGAGGGGGCTTTTGTCTGTGAGATAGCTTTGTTTTAACCGTGTTCGATAAACATTGCGCTGTTGATGGCTTCGATGGTGACAATGCCAATAAGTTTGGAGCCATCAACAACAGGGATTCGCCTTAGGTTTCGCAAACCCATAAAAGAAAGTGCTTTGAGCACAGGGTCGCTGGCAGAAACTGAAACGGGGTTTGCAGTCATGATATCCCCAGCTTTTTTCTCTAATATTTTAGGGTAGCCTTCTTCCATCGCTTCAAAGTCTCGGGCTGCAAGTGTGTCGTGAACATAGTCACCCTGCTTTGGATAGAGTGGCATCATAATGTCGCGAATTGTTATTACGCCTATAAGATTTTGGTCTTGGTCAACCACGGTAACTGATGCGCAGTTGTTGAGCACCATTTTTGAGACAACTTTGCGTAAGCTGTCATCTTTGGTTACAGATACAGCATCGTTGCTTACAATTTCTTCTACTAGCATACTTTTCCTCTCTTAATTATTTTATTTGTTGTTATTGTTATAACCTCCTTTGCGTATATTGTGATTGTCAATTGAAGCAAAGAAAACGCAAAGAATCAAGCGGGGTGTTTTTTTTAGCATTGATTTGAGAAATTTACATGGCATAGTGCGCCATCGTTTTGATAAGTCACTTTTTAGTGGCATGCGAAACAACCAACATATGCGAGGGTGGCGGAACTGGTAGACGCGCTGGATTTAGGTTCCAGTGTCTTACGACGTGGGGGTTCGACTCCCCCCTCTCGTACCATTTGATGTCAATGCGCTTTCTTATACAGGAGCGCATTGATTTTTTGTACTTACTTTTTTCCTTGTGGGGGGCTTACATGATCCAAACTGAAGTAAAGAAACTGGGTGAAAACGAATATGATGTTGAAGTGCGTTTGCCCAAGGCAGAGTACAACCGTGTTTACGCTGAAGAAAAAGCCAAGCTAGCATCCCAGGTCAAGCTTCCTGGTTTTCGCCCAGGGAAAACACCAGGTCATATTATCGAGAAGCAGTTTGGCTCTAAAATCCATGAGGATACAGTATCTCAATTGCTGCAAGAGCATTATGTCGCTGCGATTGAGTCTTCTGGGTTGACGCCAGCTATTCAGCCTGAGCTATCTTTGCCTAAAGTGCAGCCCGAAGAGCACTTTTCATTTTCTCTTAAAGTGTCTTCTTGGCCAGAGGTAAAGTTGGTAGATTTAAGCACGCTTCATATTGAAGAAACAGAAGTCACTGTAGATGATGAAGATGTCAAGGCTGTGCTTGAGCGGCTTCATAGCTCACAAGTTCGTTATGAAGTTAAGGAAGATCGTGTTGCTGAAAAAGGCGATCAGCTTCATGTTGATTTTGAAGGTTTTATTGGTGATGAGGCATTTGAAGGCGGCAAAGGGGAAAATGTTGGTCTTGTTTTGGGAGAGGGTCGCTTTATTCCAGGTTTTGAAGAACAGTTGATTGGTCAAAAAGCAGGTGATGCCTGTACAGTTGAAGTTACATTCCCTGAAGACTATCAAGCGCCAAACTTGGCGGGGAAAGATGCGCGTTTTGAAGTGGTTGTAAAAAGTGTAGGTGAAGCGGTTCAAGCCAAAGATAATGAAGATTTGGCAAAAATGCTAAACTTTGATAGTGCTGAAGCGATGTTACAAGATATTCGCAAAGGCTTGGAAAAAGAGGCGGCACAAGCAAGTAGACGCACGACCCATGAAGCAGCTTTAACTGCCTTGATTGAAGCGCATGACATGACCTTTCCAGAAGGCTTGATTGCTGAAGATATCAAGGCAACAACTGCCCGTGTTGTTCAGAATATGAAGCAGCAAGGTATGGAAGCAACGGAAGAAATGTTGCAAGATGAGGCTTTTCAAGCAGAAGTGCGCGCTCGCTCGATTCGCGGCTTGAACTTGTCTGTTTTGTTGCAAGCTGTGCGTAAAGATTTTAATATTTCGCTGACGGATGAGGAAATAGATGCTGGTGTTGACGAGGCTGTAGCCGATTATCCAGAGAATATGCGAGATGATTATGCAAGGTATATCCGTGATAACCAAGAACAAATGGGTGCATTAAAAGATCGCCTACTGGAACAAAAATGTATTGACTATGTTGTGGCGCAGGCACAAAAGAAAAAGGTCGTAAAAACCTTGTCAGCGTGGCAGAAGGAACAGGATAAAGCATTATCATGAATTTAGTACCTATGGTTGTTGAGCAGACGGCGCGTGGCGAACGCTCATATGATATCTTTTCCCGTCTGTTAAAAGAGCGTATTGTGTTTTTGAATGGGCAGGTTGAAGACCATATGGCAAACTTGATTATTGCCCAGTTGCTTTTCTTGGAGGCTGAAGGTCCGGACAAGGATATTTTTATGTATATCAATAGTCCTGGTGGTGTGGTCACTTCAGGTATGGCAATTTACGATACCATGCAATATATTAAATGTGATGTTTCAACACTTTGTGTTGGTCAAGCAGCATCCATGGGGGCTCATTTGTTGGCTGCGGGAACCAAGGGCAAGCGTTATGCCTTACCGAATGCGCGTATTATGATTCATCAACCTTTGGGAGGGTTTCAAGGTCAAGCAACAGATATTGAGATTCATGCCAAAGAGATCCTGAAGCTTAAAGACAATCTAAACAAAATGATGGCAAGCCATACGGGGCAACCCCTTGAAAAATTGGCGGAAGATGTTGAGCGGGATTATTTTCTAGATGCTCAAGAAGCGCGTGCATATGGTATTGTCGATCAAGTGTTATCATCGCGAGATGATATTGTGGCGGCGGTAAGTGAGGTTCAATGAGTTCTTCTTCAGGTAGCGATTCAACTTTGTTTTGTTCATTTTGTGGAAAAAGTCAGCATGATGTAAAAAAACTGATTGCTGGCCCAACGGTATTCATTTGTGATGAATGTATTGAGCTTTGTAATGATATTATCGTTGAAGAGCTTGAAGGTGAGGGTAAAGCATCTTCCGATAAAGAGAAAGGGTTGCCCAAGCCTCATGAAATCAAGGCATTTTTAGATGGTTATGTGATTGGTCAAGATGAGCCCAAACGGCTTTTATCGGTAGCTGTTTATAATCACTACAAACGCCTTGCCCATAATGAGAAAGATGATGTTGAAATCGCTAAAAGTAATGTGCTTCTTTTAGGGCCTACGGGTTGTGGTAAAACACTGTTGGCTCAGACTTTGGCTCGTATCTTTGATGTGCCCTTTATTATTGCGGATGCAACAACACTAACTGAAGCTGGTTATGTAGGAGAAGATGTTGATAATATTATCGTAAAGCTTCTCCAGGCTGCCGATGGCGATGTTGAGAAAACACAACGAGGAATCATTTATATTGATGAAGTGGACAAGTTGGCACGCAAATCCGACTCACCATCGATTACTCGTGATGTCTCTGGTGAGGGGGTGCAGCAAGCATTGTTAAAATTAATTGAAGGAACCACTGCCTCGGTTTCTCCACAAGGTGGGCGTAAAAACCCTCAACAAGAGTTTATACAAGTGGATACCAGTAATATCTTGTTTATTTTGGGTGGAGCGTTTGCGGGTTTAGAAAAGATTATCGAGGCAAGGGGAAAAACCCGTTCTATTGGTTTTGGTGCAACGGTTGAGGCTAAAGATGAGATTGATATTGGCGAGCGCCTTAAGGATGTTGAGCCTGAAGATTTAATTAAGTTTGGTTTAATTCCTGAGTTGGTGGGGCGGCTGCCTGCTGTGGCAACCTTGAATGATTTGGATAAGGAAGCGTTGCTGCAAATTTTAACAAAGCCTAAAAATGCGTTGGTAAAACAGTATGCTGCGCTACTAAAATATGATGGTGTGGATCTAACTTTTACTGATGAGGCGCTGGATCTTATCGCTGAAAAGGCCATTCAGCGCAAAACTGGAGCGAGAGGCTTACGCTCTATTATGGAATCGACCATGCTTGATATTATGTATGATGTGCCTACGATGGGTAATGTTGTAGCATGTACAATTACAAAAGGTGTCGTCGATGGTAGCGAGGCCCCCGAGTTTGTCCTTAAAGAAGAAAAAGGTGAACAAGCAGCCTAAAATTTTCGTTGTTGTTGGGGCTTGAAATTTTCAAGAAAAAACGGTATTTATATGCTTGTGTTTTATAAGTGCTTTTAACGAGGTGACCTTTGGCTAAAGTAGATAGCTCAAAATCGAATGAATCTGGTGATAAAGTATTAACCTTACCTGTTCTTCCACTGCGTGATATTGTGATGTTTCCTCATATGATTGTACCCTTGTTTGTTGGGCGTGAGAAGTCTGTTGTTGCTTTAGAAGAGGTCATGTCATCAGGTAAAAAGATTATTTTACTGGCACAACGAAAACCAGAAGAAGACAACCCTGGCTTTGACGATCTTTTTTCCGTAGGCACATTAGGAAATATATTGCAATTGCTTAAGTTGCCAGATGGTACGATTAAGGTGTTGATTGAAGGGCAAGAGCGAGTACGGGTACATGATTTGCAAGAAGATACTTGCTTGCGAGCTCAGTATGATGTTTTGCCTGAGGTTGAGGAAAATGAGCAAGAGCAAGAGCAGGTTGCACGCACAGTTCTGAATCAATTTGAAGCTTATGCAAAGCTTAATAAAAAGATAGCACCTGAGGTAGTAGCTTCTGTTTCTGGCATTGAAGATGTTGATCGTTTGGCAGATACTATAGCTTCACATTTGAATTTGAAAGTGGCAGAAAAACAAGAGTTGCTAGAAATGACTTCAGTCATTGTGCGCCTAGAAAAAATATTCATCTTTATGGAAGAAGAGATGGATATGTTGCAAATAGATAAACGAGTGCGCTCGCGAGTGAAGCGGCAAATGGAAAAAAGCCAGCGGGAATATTACTTGTCTGAGCAAATGAAAGCCATTCAGAAAGAACTGGGTGAAGAAGATGTGCACTCAGACTTAGAAGAAATCGCCAAAAAAATAGAAACGATTGGTTTAACAAAAGAAGCGAAAGAGAAAGCGACTTCAGAGTTGAAAAAATTAAAAATGATGCCTCCTTCAAGCTCTGAGGCGACAGTGCTTCGTGGCTATTTGGATTGGATTGTTGATTTGCCGTGGAAAAAGCGCTCACGAGTGAGTCGAGACTTGGGCGCAGCTGAAAAAGTGCTTGATGCAGATCACTTTGGCTTAGAGAAAGTTAAAGAGCGTATTTTGGAACATTTGGCAGTTTTACACTTGGTGAAAAAAGCAAAAGGTCCTATTCTTTGTTTTGTTGGCCCACCGGGTGTGGGTAAAACTTCATTGGCAAAATCTATTGCGCGTGCGACCAGGCGGAAGTTTGTTCGTATGAGTTTGGGTGGTGTGCGAGATGAAGCGGAGATTCGTGGGCATAGGCGGACATATATTGGCTCCATGCCAGGCAAGGTCATCAAATCAATGAAGAAAGCAGGCACTAAAAACCCACTCATTCTATTGGATGAGATTGATAAAATGGGTGCTGATCATCGGGGGGATCCATCTGCTGCATTGTTGGAAGTTTTGGATCCAGAGCAAAACAGTGCATTCAACGACCACTACCTGGAAGTTGATTATGATTTGTCCGATGTGATGTTTGTAACAACGGCAAATAGCATGAATATCCCAGGTCCACTTTTGGATAGAATGGAAGTTATTCGGATTTCAGGTTATACAGAGCAAGAGAAGCTAGCGATTGCTAAAAACTACTTACTACCTAAGCAGATTAAAAACCATGGGCTTAAGTCCAATCAGGTTCAATTACCTGATGAAGTGATTATTGCGATGATTCGCCACTATACTCGAGAGGCTGGTGTGCGTGGGCTAGAGCGTGTTTTGGCTAAAGTGTGTCGTAAAATTGCGCGTCAAGTTGTGTCAACGCAGCAATCTGATGTAGCACCATTGCAGGCGGAAGACCTAGAAAGCTTATTGGGTGTTCAGCAGTATCGCTTTGGTTTGGCAGAAACTAAAGATGAAGTGGGTGTTGTAACAGGTCTTGCTTGGACGGAGGTGGGAGGTGAACTTCTTCAAATTGAAACCGCACTCACACCAGGAAAAGGTAAGTTAATTGTGACAGGTCAGCTGGGTAATGTGATGCAAGAGTCTATTCAAGCTGCTTTGACCTATGTGCGTTCTCGGGCTGAGTTGTTAGGACTTAAGCCCGATTTTCACCAAAAAATCGATATACATGTGCATGTGCCCGAGGGTGCCATACCCAAAGATGGACCTTCGGCAGGTTTGGGTATGGCAACATCGCTTGTTTCGGCACTGACAGGTATTGCAGTGCGTAGGGATGTTTGTATGACAGGGGAAATTACACTTCGAGGCAAAGCCTTGCCTATTGGTGGTCTTAAAGAAAAATTGTTGGCTGCGCATCGGGGTGGCTTGAAGGTGGCTGTTATCCCAGAGGAAAACCGTAAAGACATAAAAGAGGTTCCTGATATCATTAAGGATTCTTTGAAGATTGTCTATGCTGAAACTATGGATGAGGTGCTCAAGAGCGCATTAACACATTTACCCAAAGGCATGCAAGGTAGTGTGGCTTTTGTGCCATCCATTATTGCAGGTATTCATATGGATGGAGAAGGTAAAGTTGCACATTAGTGTATTTAATTTGAAAAAACCATTGACGATATAAGGTATGGCTGCTTAAGTTCGCTTTATCTTGCTAAAGTTAAGATGGTTAAAATTCTGGAGGGTATAATGAAAAAAGTAGATTTGATTAGTTATGTGGCTGAGTCAGCTGGCTTAAGTAAAGCGGATGCTGGTGCTGCTGTTGATGCCGTACTTGGTGGTATTACAAGCGCTTTGGCTAAAGGGGAAACTGTCGGCTTGGTTGGTTTTGGTACATTTTCGGTCACCAATCGTGCAGCGCGTACAGCACGCAACCCACGCAATGGTGATCCTATTGAAGTTCCTGCCTCTAAAGCACCAAAATTCAAAGCAGGCAAAGGCTTAAAGGACGCAGTAAAATAAGAACGATTTTAACGCTTGCAATGTAGAATTTCAGCGTTATTGTTCGCCCACTTTTTGAGGATATTGTCTTGAAAAGCGGGCGCTTAGCTCAGTTGGTAGAGCACCGCCCTTACAAGGCGGTGGCCGCAGGTTCGAGTCCTGCAGCGCCCACCATGGAGCGGTAGTTCAGTTGGTTAGAATGCCGGCCTGTCACGCCGGAGGTCGCGGGTTCGAGTCCCGTCCGCTCCGCCATTATGAAGCCTCTTGGTTTGCTCCAAGAGGCTTTTTTATTGCTTTAAGGCGTGATGAAGCAAGACAATTGGCGGTCAATCGACTAGCGTTGCGCGAATGTTTGATACTGAGGATGAATTTTCAGGTGATGGGCGACCTAACAAGTCTCAGCTTAAACGAGAGGCGCAGGATATTCTTCAGCTTGCAAAAGCAATTGTACAGTTGCAAGAGTCATCATGGGGTGCACTTGGCTTATCAAGCAGAGTGCTGGAAGAAATCCACTGCTTGAAAAGTATAACACAACATGGAGCGAAGAAGAGGCAGTTAAAACGCGTGGCAAAGTTGTTGCGAAATGAGGATGTTCAACTTGCCAAGCGTATGGTTTTAGAGGCAGAACAAGAAAGGTATGCTGCCAGCGCCTTGCTTCACAGGGCGGAGCTATGGCGAGAACGCTTGCTTGAAGATAATAATGAAGGTTTGACTTCTTTTTTGAACCAGTTTCCTGATGTTAACATACAAGTATTTGGGCAGTTGGTTCGCAATGCCAAGCGAGAAAAAAAAGTAGGAAAGTCAACTAAATACTCAAAGCTGTTGTATAAACATATTTGGACAGTGATCAAGTCGTAATGGTAAGGAATCAAGTTTTTTGAGTGTGAGGTTGATTCAAGGGTCGATTTTTTGCTGGTTCCTGGTTATAATGCGCGTCCTCAGAATATTTTCGTAAGGTAATTTGTTGGTTTAATAAGGTATTGGGGAGGGCTAATGTCCACTGTTGCAGATCTAAAAATTGATTTGGTCGAAGTTTGTGAAGCTGCTGCGCGTGCTTGTGCACCATATGTTGGGTCGGGTCAGAAAGATGAAGGTGATGGTTTAGCTGTTGATGCGATGCGTGAGCGCATTAATCAGGTGAAGATGAAGGGCGTGGTTGTGATTGGTGAAGGTGCAAAAGATGAAGCACCAGCATTGTATGATGGTGAAGAAGTTGGAACGGGTGAGGGTATTGGTGTTGATATTGCCGTGGATCCTATTGAAGGCACGAATTTATTTGCAAGAGATGCTTCAGGTTCAATTGTAACACTTGCGGCAGCACCAGAAGGGACAATGTATCGCCCAGGATCATGCTTTTATATGGAGAAGCAAGTGTATCCAAAGGCTGCACGAGGCAAAATTGACCCGTGTGCGCCTGTCGCAGATCGTTTGCATCAATTGGCAACAGCATTGGGCAAGACTGTGCAGGAAGTGACAGTGTTTGTTTTAGATAAGCCTAGGCACCAAGCGCTGTTGAAAGAAATTTATGCGTGTGGTGCAAAGGTTAGGCTTGCAACTGATGGTGATGTCAATGGTGCGATTCAAGCAATTTTGAATAAGGGTTCTGATGCCTTGTTTGGTATTGGTGGAACCCCAGAAGGTATTGTGACAGCATGTGCAGCGCGTGCGATGGGGGCGGAAATGTTTGGTCGCATGGCGCCACAAAAAGGCTTTGAAATTGAGTTGTGTAAAAAAGAAGGTATTGATACGACAACATATTTAACACGAGATGAACTGGTTACATCGGATGACTGCATGTTTATTGCTACAGGATTGACCAATGGTGAATATGTTGATCATGTTAAAGTTGGTACAGATGCTGATGGCAAATATATGGTCACGGATACTGTGGTGCTTTCAGGTTCTGTCGGCAATATTCGTCGTGTTCAAACAACATTGCATGTTTAGTTTATCAAATTCTTAGTAACGAATAAAAATAATACAGTAAGAGGTAGATATGAGTAATAACCGTAGACATTTGGCGAATGCTGTTCGCGCATTGGCGATGGATGCCGTACAAAAAGCCAACTCAGGGCACCCTGGCGCTCCCATGGGTATGGCGGATATTGCCGAAGTGCTTTGGAATGACTATATGAAACACAACCCAACCAATCCACAATGGGTCGATCGCGATCGTTTTATTCTTTCAAATGGGCATGGTTCGATGTTGATTTATGCGCTGCTTCATCTGACAGGCTATGACTTGAGCATGGATGATATCAAGCAGTTTCGCCAATTGCATTCACGCACGCCAGGACACCCTGAATATGGTTACGCGCCAGGTGTGGAAACAACAACAGGTCCGTTGGGGCAAGGGATTACCAATGGGGTAGGCATGGCACTGGCTGAGAAAACATTGGCTGCGCAGTTTAATAAGCCAGGGCATACTATTGTTGATCACTATACTTATGTGTTCTTGGGTGATGGCTGTTTGATGGAGGGCATTTCTCATGAAGCGTGTTCTCTAGCAGGCACGCTAGGCTTAGGCAAGTTGATTGCGTTTTGGGATGATAATGGTATTTCCATTGATGGTGAAGTTGAGGGCTGGTTTACAGACGACACGCCAAAACGCTTTGAGTCTTATGGATGGCAAGTGATTCGTGGTGTTGATGGTCATGATGCTGATGAAATCAAGGCCGCGATAGAAACAGCAAAAGCGGAAACAGGCAGGCCTACAATGATTTGTTGTAAAACCATTATTGGCTTTGGTTCACCAAATAAAGCAGGGACACACGACTGCCATGGCGCTGCTCTGGGTGATGAAGAAATTGCATTGGTTCGCCAAGAGCTTGGCTGGGATGCAGCACCATTTGAAATCCCTGAAGATGTATATGCGGGCTGGGACGCTAAAGATAAGGGTTGTGCAGCAGAAGAAGCATGGGACAAAGCATTTGCAGCGTATGCAGCAGAATACCCTGAAGAAGCGGCAGAGTTTACACGCCGCATGAAGGGAGATTTGACCGCGAATTGGGAAGCAACAGTTGATGCTTATATTGCGGCAACAGCAGAAAAAGGGGATACAATTGCAACACGAAAAGCATCGCAAAATGCGATTGAAGCACTTGCAAAAGTAACCCCGGAATTTTTGGGAGGCTCTGCCGACCTTGCAGGCTCAAACTTGACACTTTGGTCAGGTGCGAGACCTGTGGTTAAAGATCCTGCGGGCAACTATGTAAACTATGGTGTGCGCGAGTTTGGTATGGCGGCGATCATTAATGGTATCGCATTGCACGGTGGTTTTGTACCTTATGGCGCAACATTCTTAATGTTTTCAGAATATGCACGCAATGCC
>JALSGX010000145.1 GCA_026982535.1 Ghiorsea sp.
GTTTGATGATAGGGTAACAGGTCGTCTGGATGCGTTTGCACCTGATGCAAAGGTGATTCATATTGATGTTGACCCAACTTCGATTTCCAAGAATGTAACTGCTGATTTACCTATTGTGGGTGATGTGGGTATTGTATTACAACAGCTTTTGGATGAACTAAGCCACCAAGGTGGTGTGCCTGATTTGGAAGCCTTGAAATTGTGGTGGCAGCAAATTGATGAGTGGCGCGCTAAAGATTCGCTGGGTTTTGAACAAAGTGCGGAAGGACCAATCAAACCACAAACCGTGATTCATAAAGTGCATGACATCACCAAGGGCAATGCCATTGTCACCACGGATGTGGGGCAGCATCAAATGTGGGCAGCCCAGCATTATGGTTTTAGAGAGCCATGCAGGTTTCTCACTTCGGGTGGATTGGGTACGATGGGCTATGGGCTTCCTGCGGCGATTGGTGCTGCTATGGCTGCACCAGATGAACCGATTGTGGTGTTTACAGGTGATGCCTCGATTCAAATGTGTATTCAAGAATTGGCTACAGCATATCAATATCGCCAAAAAATCGTGATTGTGTTGTTGAACAATGCCTACATGGGCATGGTGCGCCAGTGGCAAGAAATGTTCCATGAATCGCGTTTTTCACACTCCTACTTTGATTCATTACCGGACTTTGCCAAGTTGGCAGAAGCCTATGGTGGCGTGGGTATCACAGTGGATACCTTGGATGAACTGGACAAAGCTTTGGAAGTGGCATTTGGCAGCCAGGAAAGTTTTGTATTCTTAGATATTGCGGTAGCGAAAGAAGAAAATGTGTTCCCCATGGTGCCAGCAGGTGCGGCACTGAATGAGATGGTGTTGGCATGATAACAAAAATCCTGATTGTCGTGGGTAAATAAAATGAGACATACAATTACAATTTTGGTTGAAAATGAATTTGGTGTGCTTACCCGTATTGCAGGCTTGTTTTCAGCTCGAGGCTATAATATTGAAACCTTAAATGTTGCGCCAACACTGGATGAAACAGTGAGCCGATTAACCTTGGTAACCAAGGGTGATGAAAAAATTATCGAGCAAATCAAAAAGCAACTCAATAAGCTGATTCCTGTGATTAAAGTGGAAGATATTTCGCATATGGTTCATTTGGAGCGTGGTTTGCTGATGTTGAAAGTAATAGATGCGGGTAATTTGCGCGACAATGCTGAGCAGGCAGGCGCCAACATTATTGATCATGAGAAAGGAAGCTACTTTATTGCCGAGTTTACGGGCTCACCGGAAGAGGTGGATGCGTTTTTAGCCAGCATTGATGCGGACTATATCATTGAAGCTTCCCGTACAGGGCCTGTGGGCATGCGCCGAGGCAGTAAAGGGTTTGTGGTCTGATGGTTGCTAGCATCATTGATGGCAAGGCTTTGGCATCTAGGCTTAAAGTGGAAATGCAGATGGAAGTAACCAGCTTGGCGCAAAAGTATGGTCGAGCTCCGGGTTTAGCGGTTATTCTTGTTGGCGATGACCCTGCGTCACATGTTTATGTGAGAAACAAGAAAGCTGCTTGTGAGCAGGTAGGTATCATGTCTTTTTCCCATGAGCTGCCCGCAGACACTTCTCAAGAACACTTGTTGGGTTTAATCGCAGAGCTTAACGCTGATCCCAAAGTTGATGGTATTCTGGTGCAGCTTCCATTACCCAAGCATATTCAGGAAGACAAAGTCTTGAATGCAATCGTCTCGGATAAAGATGTGGATGGGTTTCATCCGTTTAATGTGGGCTGTCTGGCAGTTCGGCAACCAGCACTTCGATCATGCACACCTTATGGATGTATGAAGTTGATTGAAACGACAGGTATCAGCTTTCATGGCAAGGAAGCTGTGGTGGTGGGTGCATCCAATATTGTGGGGCGCCCCATGGCTTTGGAGTTGTTGCTTGCCGGGGCAACGGTGACGATATGCCACCGCTTTACCCAAAACCTGCCATCGCACATTAAACGCGCTGATATTGTCATTGCCGCAGCAGGCAAACGGGGTCTCATTAAAGGCGAGTGGATTAAAGAGGGTGCGATTG
>JALSGX010000146.1 GCA_026982535.1 Ghiorsea sp.
TGTTAAACTCAGGCTGCATCAAGGTTTGATGTTCATGTTGTCCATGCAAATCAAAACAAATGCTGCCGATGTGCTTTAAAATACCTGCAGATGTAGGCACACCATTAATCCAAGCGCGAGAGCGACCCTCACTTGTAATCACACGGCGAATAATAATGCCATCATCCACATCAATATCTTGTTCATTTAATACATCGAGCAGGCGCTTATCATTCGATTCAATTTCAGCAGTGACTTCAGCTTTGTCTGCACCATGACGCACCCAATCCACATTCGCTCGCGCACCAAACACAGCACCCAAAGCATCCACAAGGATGGATTTGCCTGCGCCTGTTTCGCCCGTGAACACGGTCATACCTTGTGTTAATTCAAGTTGGATGTTTTCAAATAAAGCAAACTGGCGAACTTGCAGGGATACAATCACTTACTGTTGCCCAGCCCAGCCAAGTTTGTTGCGCAACACATCAAAATAGTGCCAATGTTCCAAGTAGACCAAGTGAATAAAACCAGCGCGTTTGACAGACACAGTATCACCCACATTCAGCGTGGAATGAACTTGCCCATCAAGATTGAGGGCGGCGGGAGCTGGGCTATCAATCAGGTTGAGCTGAATTTCATCGTAAGCGGGTAAAATAATCGGGCGATTGGACACCGTATGTGGGCAAATTGGCACCACACTGATGGCTTCAATTTCAGGGTGAATAATCGCACCACCTGCCGACAAAGCGTAAGCCGTTGACCCGGCGGGGGTCGCAAGCACCAAGCCATCGGCGCGAAGGCGAAAGACCAACTGCTTGCGGGCATACATTTCAAATTCAATCATGCGCGGGTGGTCATTGCGCTGCAGCACTACATCATTCATGGCAATGCCAGTGCTTATGTTTTGCTCGCCGCGACATACATCAACCTGCAGCGCAAAATGTTTTTTAACTTTGAATTGACCAGCCAACACATCTTTCATCACATCAAACATATTACTCAATGGTGTGTCGGTTAAAAAGCCAAGGCGACCAAGGTTAATGCCCAAAATAGGCACATTTGAATCCACGAAACAACGACCTGTTTGTAAAAGTGTGCCATCGCCACCAAGCACCACCATCAGCTCCACATGAGAAGCTATTTCGGACAAGGCTTTGGCAGGAACATCAGTGCATTTGGCGAGGCTATCAGCAACAAACACATCCAAATCTTGTTGCTGCAACCATGTGGTGAGTTCACATGCTGCATCCATAGCGCGCTGGTCGGCTTGTTTGGCAATGATGCCAATGGTTTGCATTATTTTGTGATGCCACCGACCCAATGGTCAGGTTGTTTGTGACATTGGAAACATTGATTGGCACTTGGGTGACCCAAAGGCTGAGGTTTAACGCCTTCAGCACTATGACAAGTCATGCATTCCGCGCGAGATGTTACCTTGTCGTGAATCGCATCATCAGGCACTGCTTTGGTAGTGCGCTCTTTTGAGCCAACAGTCAATACGATGATAACTGCAGCGACAATGATAAGGAAGATGGTGTCCCGTTTGTTGATTTTCATAAGTTTTGTTTATCCTTTAACATCTGTTCAATTTTTTGTGTGACTTCGGCTATTTTTACTTCATCTGTGCCGCTGATACAAACCTTTCCTGTGGGTTGGTTGCCACAGCGACCAGGGTATGAGCCTATTTCTATGTCGGGGTATTGCTGCTGAATGTCTGCAAGCGCTTTGGCAAAGCTACTTTCCGGCAAGTTTGCTTCGATTTCTTGGCGGATAAAGCCTTGTCCTGTATTAAAATGGTCAAGCACCGATTCCAATTGTGATGCGAAGATATGCGGCACACCTGCAAAAACATATACATTATTGATGAACGCGCCAGGGCATATCGATTGCTCGCAAAGGATAGGTTTTGCGCCATCAGGAAGCCGCGCCATACGCCTTCTTCCTTCGGTGAGAGCATCTTCACCATAATAATCAGTCATGACTTTGATGGTGTCGGCATGTTCTAAAAGGGGAACATCAAAAGCATCTGCTACACTTTGCATGGTAATGTCATCATGG
>JALSGX010000147.1 GCA_026982535.1 Ghiorsea sp.
TTTAACCTTTAAGCTGCTCTTCAAGTTTGGCGATACGCTCTTCCATCTTTTGCAAGTCTTCTCGAGCTTTTTTCAGCATGGCTTCCTGCACTTCCATACGCTCATGCGTCACCACATCAAAATGTGCCAGTGCACCTTCAACGATATTTTGAATTTGGGCTTCAGCACCCATTTTTACGCCACCAAGCATCTTGATACCTGATGCGATTTTCTCTGAAATATCATCCAATACTTTTGCATCGACTGCCATATTACTCTCCTGTTCCCCAACGAATATTACTACCATCATCCACACCCAAATGATCCATAATCCTATCCACCATAAAATCCACCAAATCATCAATTGTTTTTGGCGCATGATAAAATCCAGGCATGGCTGGAATGATGCGTACACCCATTTTGGATAGGTTATACATATGCCCCAAATGAATTTCAGATAGGGGTGTTTCACGCGGTACAAGAATCAGATTCTTGCGCTCTTTCATCATCACATCGGTTGCCCGCTCAATCAAATTGCTTGATGCACCTGTCGCGATTCGAGCCAGCGAACCCATAGAGCACGGCACAACCACCATATCCTGCATATCCGCCGAACCTGATGCCACAGGTGACATCCAATCTTTATTGCCCCAGCAGGTTAAATACTTGGCATCCACACCCACAAAATCAGCAACCTCTTGTGCCATATCATCAAGGTTTGCGGTCAACTTAAAACCAGATTCTTTATCCAACACCACCCGTGCCGCATCGGAAATCAACAAGTGCAATTGAATCTCTTGCCTAGCTAATCGCTCTATCAAACGCAAGGCATACGGTGCGCCCGATGCACCTGTCATGGCGATAATGATGGGGCTATGTTTCTGTTTGGTCATGTGTACCCCCTTACAAGCTAAAGCTTTCGCCGAAATATAAGCGGCGCGCATCTTTATTGTTTACAATCTCTTCTGCCGAACCTTGCACTAAAATCTCACCTGCCGTCATCAAATACGCTCTATCACAAATACTTAGGGTTTCGCGCACATTATGGTCGGTAATCAAAATACCATAACCTTTATCACGCAAATCTTGAATAATGCCCTGAATATCTTCCACAGCAATGGGGTCAACACCCGCAAACGGCTCATCCAGCAGCACAAACTTGGGCTTGGTCACCAAGCAACGGGCAATTTCTGTGCGCCGCCGCTGACCACCCGATAAAGTGTATGCCTTTTGCTCTTGCACTTCTTCAAGCCCAAAATCAGCCAACAGTGCATCCAATTCTTCATGCATTTGTTCTTTAGGTATGTTCAATGTTTCAAAAATGGCTAACAAGTTCTCGCGTACAGTAAGTTTACGAAACACGCTGGCTTCTTGCGGCAAATAGCCAATGCCTTTGCGGGCTCGCATATACATGGGCATATTCACCAATGATTCACCATCCAAGGTTACATCGCCAGCATCAGCTTCAACAAGCCCACATACCATGTAGAAGCTGGTTGTTTTCCCCGCGCCATTGGCACCCAGCAAGCCCACACATTCCCCAGAAAACACTTCCAAACTCACATCATGAACCACAGTTTTATGACCATAAACTTTTTTCAGGTTGGATGCTTTAAGGTGCGCACGGCCTGTGTTTATAGGCTCACTCATGCACACCCTCATCAAAGGTGAAGCGCACTTGCTTGCCTGAATCACCACCCACCACTTTGGTATCTTTGGTTTTGGTATTGTAGGTGATATGTTCACCTTCCACGGTTCCCTGCTTGGAAGTCATGCGTGCATTACCTTTCATCACCAAAATGTTTGATGCCGCTGTAAATTGCGCATAATCTGATTTGCCGTGGCTATCAAGTGTATCAATCTTTACATTTCCTTCCGCTTCTGCCCGTCTTAACACTTTTTTTTCTGTTTTTTTATCTTCTTGATACCAAACACGCACTTTATCCGCTTTAAGTATTATACCTTCTCGTTTAATCACAACATGCCCAAAAAAATCAGCTTGTTGCTCACCTTGCACAAGCTCAAAGCGGTCTGCGTCCACCGTCATGGATGCTGCAAACGCAACATGAGGTATCAAGATACACAACAACAAGATATACTTCATGGCAACTCATCAATATTCATATGTACTCCCTGCAGCACCTGAACCTTGCCATCATGGCGAAAAATATGTAAATCCCTGCCTGTTACTACCATGCCTTCTTGCTGCAAAACAAAATCTTTAGGTGCAATTAGTTCACCTGTTTTTTGGCGATAAAACATCTCTTCACTGCTTAAGTCCCACTCTTGATAGCGCACAACAACACTACCCTGAAGAAAAATAACCTGCTTCTTTTGATGATACTCGCCATAAGCTGCCCGAACAGGCATGGTTTGACCTGTATCCAGTAGCATTGTTAGGTGTGGACTATCCAGCTTCACCACATCACCATGTTCTTCCGCTATTTTTGCTTTCAACCGCCATACCTGTTGCTCACCATCGTATTCTGTCATATCAGGGTTTACCACTTTGACCCCTGCTTGTAGCGCGGCTAAATCCGTGGCTTGCTTAATATTCGGCTCTGACAACACAAGCAACAACCCAGCATATAAAACACTTGCCACACTTAACACGAAAAAAAACCATTTAACGATGGTTAGTGGGTGTACGGCGTGCAACGCTTATCTCCAGCCACAATCTTCAGGCATAACACCATATGCTTGTTGAATAATATCATTCCAACCACCATTGGCTAAAATCAAACCTTCACACAACTGACGCACAGCCCCACCACCACCCGGGTATGCTGAAACCCACATAGCCTTATTACGCACACTTTGATGCGCGTTAGCAGGAGAAGTTGCAAGGCGGCACTGCCGCATCGCAGGTAAATCAATCACATCATCGCCCATATAAGCACAATATTCAGGAGAAATACCCGCTTGTTCACATAAATCTTTCAAGCCATCAGCTTTGCGTAAACTACCCTGAATCAGATATTGAATGCTCAAGTCGGCGGCACGGTGCGCAACCACTTTCGACTTGCGTCCCGTTAAAATGGCAACCTTAATCCCTACTCGCTGCAACATTTTAATGCCATGTCCATCACGAACATTAAAGTTCTTAATTTCATCACCGCTATCGGTCATGGTGACATGCCCTTCTGTGAGGACACCATCCACATCCAAAACCAACATTTTGATACCTTTGGCAACATCCAGAGGAAATGTTTGATAACTATTCATGATATACCTGCTTGTAATAAGTCATGCAAATGGACAATACCTGAAAGGCTTCCTGTTTCATCGCAAACAAACAAAACTGTAATTTTCTTCTCTTCCATCATACGCACAGCTTGACTTGCTAAGTGTGTTTGCTTGATCATGTATGGGTTTTTGTGCATCACAGTGGCTACTGCAATTGCCATATCAATATATCCCTGTTGCAAAATACGCCGCAAGTCACCATCTGTAAGGCAACCTTCTAGTTTACCTTGGCTGCCAACACCAGTAATACCAAAACGAAAGCTGCTCATGGTATAAATAGCATCCGCCAAGCTTGTATCTGGTGTCACCATAGGAATGTTATCACCTTTGTGCATAATATCTGCAACTGTAAGCAAGCGTCTTCCCAAGCTTCCCGCGGGATGAACCCTAGCAAAATCTTCAGGCTGAATACCACGATGCTTTAATACCACCACTGCCAAGGCATCACCAAGCGCAAGTGTTGCCGTTGTTGAAGCTGTGGGTGCCAAATTCATGGGACACGCCTCTTTGACTACGGGGATGTGCAACATGTGATCAGCATGTTTTGCAAGTGTTGATGTGGTTTTACCCGTCATGGCAATAATAGGTGCACCCAATCGCTTTATCGTGGGCAACAAGCCACATACTTCATCAGTTTCACCACTATGGGATAGTGCCAACACCGCATCATCCGCCGTAATCATCCCCAAATCACCATGCTGTGCTTCAGCAGCATGCACAAAAAAAGCTGGTGTTCCAGTTGATGCAAAAGTTGCCGCTATTTTTCGCGCAATAATGCCTGACTTGCCCATACCAATAACAACAAGCTTACCCTTAAGGTTTACAATCAGGTTTGCCGCAGCCACAAAATCTTGCCCTAGTGCTTGCTTTTGTTCATTCAGTGCCGCGATTTCTATATCCAATACTTCAGCAGCTTGCTCTAACCACTCCGTTGCAATGTGTTGATCCATATTCACAACTTATCCCCAATGATCTGTCTGGTCAAACTCAGACATCATATGCAGCATTTTTTTGGCTTGTAAACGAAACGCGCTCAATTCATCTTTGTTGACAGGCGCTGCAGGGGTATGCTTTATTCGTAATGGATTGATAGCTCTTCCTCTTAAGCGAAATTCAAAATGTAAGTGCGGTCCTGTTGCCAAACCACTCATCCCAACATAGCCAATCACTTGACCCTGCTGAACATAAGTACCTTTTTGTATGCGCTTGGCATAGCGGCTAAGATGCGCATAGGCGGTACTATGAATGCCATTGTGATGGCGAATTTCAATCAACCTTCCGTACCCACCTTTCCAACCTTTATAAATGACCTTGCCATCACCAATAGCTCGAACTGGTGTTCCTGTTTTGGCAGCATAATCCACCCCCCTATGCGCTCTGGTATAACCAAGGACAGGATGTTTTCTTGACGCGCGAAAACGCGATGAAATCCGGGAGTATTTAACTGGTGACTTAAGGTAGGTTTTACGTAAATTATGACCTTGATCATTATAGTATTCAGCCACACCTTGCTTGTTCACATAGAGAATACCTGTGAAAACACGCCCGCGGTTGGTAAAGGATGCGGCCAATATTGTATAATCCACTTGCCTGCCATCCCTATCATAGCTTTCTTCAAACATCACCGTAAAGGAGTCGCCCTTGCGCAAATCGCGTGCAAAATCAATATCCCAAGCAAACATGTCCACAAGTTTTAGAATCAGCCTATCCGCGAGTCCTGCTTTAGCAGCATCCAAAAACAAACTTTCTTCAATGGTTGCAGATACAACTTCAATGCGCGAATCAAGTTGATATTTTTTAATTTCAGCTTGCCACCCCTTACCTTTTTCAAACACAAGCTGTAATGATGATTCTGCGTCAATTTGATATGTCACCCATGTAGCATGCTGAATGGTTTCTCGTGTAAACTTATGTCCAATATGAATTTTTTTTAGTGGATAAACTGTTGCTGCCGCTTGTATGATGTTGACAACCTCAATAGCTGAAAAACCGAGCCGCTTCAACACAACACCTGCTGTATCACCTGCTTGAACATATTCCGCTACGGCTTTAGGTTGTAAAAAAGCTGTATCAGCTACCAACCACTCTTGTTGGGTTAGCGTCTCTTTAGGTATTGACTTTTCTTGTACCGCTGCAAGTAATAGTAATGGGATTCCACACAAAGCGAACAGGCTTAATGTAACCACTTTCATATATTTACGCATATATCATTAACGCAACCGTTTTAGTAAGTTGTAGAGGTCTTGCTTGTTTTGAAAGTGTAAGGTTAGCGTTCCTGATCCATCTTTTTTCTTTAACAAGGAAACAGGGGTGCCTATTGTGCGTGTTAACTCTTCTTCAAGTGCCATAACTTCAACTTCCTTGCACTTTTTGCCTGTTGTTTTTTGTGTTGTTGCAGCCCTTTTCGCTTCTCGCTCCATCTGGCGTGCACTCCAACCCTTTTCAAGGCAAAGTAATGCTAATTTCATCGCTACCTGGTTATCCAAACCTACCAGGGGTCTGACCTGTCCCATACTTAATTTGCGTTGCTCCACCATTTGTTGAATAGCGTCTGGGAGTTGCAACAGTCGAATCAGGTTTGCAACCTGCGTGCGGGATGCACCAACGCTATCTGCAACTTGTTGCTGCGTATAATGAAACTCATCCATTAAACGACGGTATGCGCGCGCAGACTCTATGGCTGTCAAATCATTGCGTTGTTCATTTTCAACAATTGCCAGCTCTAGTGCTTGCAAATTATCCACATGGCGAACAACAGCAGGTATTTCCTTAAGCTTTGCTGCTTGGGCTGCGCGCCATCGTCGTTCACCCGCAATAAGCTCATAACCATCCCCTTGCGGTCGAATCAACACAGGCATCAACACACCATCACGACGAATAGATGCGGTTAAAGCCATTAAGCCATCCTTATCAAAGTGTGAGCGTGGTTGGTATGGATTGGGCTTGATTTTAGCAATAGGGATTAATGTTGCTTGCGCCAACACTTCAGGTGTGGGTTTATCTCCCAGCAAAGCTTCTAAACCTCTACCCAACGCTTGTCTTTTTTGTGGCTTTTTCATGTCCCCCTCCTTACAGTGCAATCGCTTCGCGCTGTATTAACTCCTGTGCCATTTGTAAATAAGCTTGCGCCCCTTTGGATCGTAAGTCATGGTACATGACAGGCACACCGTAACTCGGTGCTTCCGAAAGTCGAACATTGCGAGGTATCACAGATTCATAAACTTGTGCCCCAAAATATTCACGAACATCTTTTTCTACCTGTTGAGATAAATTGTTTCTTCGATCAACCATGGTAAGAACAATACCTTCAACCTCAAGCTGATGGTTAAGGTTTGCACGAACCCGACGAATCGTATCCATCAACTGACTAAGACCTTCCATAGCGTAAAACTCTGTTTGTAATGTAATCAATACCCTGTCCGAAGCTGTAAGTGCATTGATGGTTAGCATATTCAAAGCTGGTGGACAATCAATCATCACATAATCAAACACTTTCCCTTGATACTGATACAAACTCTCGAACAACATGTGTTCTCGACGCTCTTGATTAACCAGCTCAACTTCTGCACCCGACAAGTCCATAGTTGCGGGTACAAGATACAAACCTTCACATTCAGTTTCCACAATAGCCTCTTCCAAACCATGCTCACCTATCAACAGATTGTACATACCAGTTTGGACATCATCTTTATCTATACCCAACCCCGATGTTGTGTTTCCTTGCGGATCCAAATCCAATACCAACACGCGTTTATCTAAAGCAGCCAACGATGCAGCCAGATTGATACTTGTTGTTGTCTTGCCCACTCCACCTTTCTGGTTGGCAATAGCAAACACAGGTCCAAGGTTGTTATGTTTCACGTGAAACACCTCCGTTTTTTGTATTAGCCTTCCGATAACAAACGATGCGTTGTTGATTTTGCTGGGAAACATCATCTTGAAGAACCCACCCTTCAAGCTTTGGAAGTGTTGCATCGTGAGGCACAGGGAAAATAGCCAGCCCACCATCAATCATATGTTTATTACATAAGTCTATTAATACACTCACTTTCGAGACAGCTCGCGCTGTACACACCGTTGCCCCCAATGGTGGTAAATCTTTAATATCAGCATCATATACTACACCATGAAGCTTTAGTTTTCGTATAACATGGCGGATAAACTCTGCCCGCTTCATGCGTCGCTCAACCAAAATACCCTGAATATCAGGGCGATGAATCATAAGTGGTATTCCAGGAATACCCATACCACTACCAATATCCAATACCACAGCTTTATCTGGTATCCATCTTGCAAGATAAACAGATGGTTTAATAAAAGTATGGTGAAAAGTATGTTTATCTTTAACCGATGTAAGATTCAATACTTTTCTAAATTTCATCACTTCATCGCAGTATAGTTCCTGGAGGTTATCCATTCCCTTGCTTCCTTTTCTTCTCCTCGCTTTTAAGCCATATCATTAGGCTACTGATAGCCGCAGGTGTTACACCTGAAATCCTTGATGCCTGACCCAAGTTCAAAGGTTGATGAGCTTGTAATTTCTGCCGCACCTCATTACTCAACCCCATCACCTGACTATAGTCCATACTTTTGGGCAATGTGATAGACTCCAGGTTGGAAAACTTATCTACCTCCTGCTTCTGTTTATCCAAATAACCATCATAATGAAGCATAGCCTTGATAGAAACAACATCTCTTGGTCTTAATGCACTCAAATCCAATAAATCCAAAACCTTGTTGGTATCGACATCACTACGATGGCAATATGCAGATACAGACATAGCTTGCTTAGGTACAGGAAGACCTTGAGCTTTAAGTTTATCTTGCCAAATCTTCCCAGACCCTATCTTTAATTGTTGGATAACCTTTTCAGCTTCACTAAGCACTTGCAAACGCAATTCAAGCTTCTTTTCCAACTCTTGTGTTAATAAATGCAAACGCAACGCAGCCTTACCCAAACGAATATCCGCATTATCCTCTCGAAGCTGCAAACGAAACTCAGCACGAGATGTAAACATTCGATAAGGCTCACTCACACCTTTATTCACCAAGTCATCAATCATCACGCCAATATATGACTCAGATCGTGTTGGTACCCAAACCTCCAACCCCAAAGCTTTAGCAGCAGCATTAACACCTGCCACCAAACCTTGCGCACCAGCTTCTTCATAACCTGTTGTACCATTGATTTGTCCAGCATGAAACAAGCCAGGAACTTTTTTACATTCCAATGTTGTTTTCAACTCCGTGGGATCAACATAATCATATTCAATTGCATAGCCTGGACGAATGATGTCCACCTGCTCCAACCCTTGAATCGATCGCAAAAACTTCCACTGCACATCAATAGGTAAAGATGTAGAAATACCATTGGGGTAAACTTCCGCATGATCATCACCTTCAGGCTCTAAAAATATCTGATGGCTACTTTTATCTGCAAAACGAACAACTTTATCTTCAATGCTAGGGCAATAACGAGGACCCTTACTCTCTATTTGACCTGAATACATGGGTGATCTATCAAGATTTTCCCTGATAATTTCATGCGTCTTTTCATTGGTTCGTGCAATAGTACAGTTTTCCTGATCTTGCCTGACTTGATCATGACGCAGTGAAAAAGGTATAGCTGTTGTATCACCCGGCTGTTGCTCTAAAGCATTCCAATCAATCGTGCGTTTATCTAATCGTGGTGGTGTACCTGTCTTTAAACGACCCAGTTTTAACTCTTTTTGGTATAATTCTTGGGTTAAACCTTGAATAGCAGCATCACCCAAACGACCCGCAGAAAACTGTTGGTCACCAATATGAATCACCCCTTTCAAAAAAGTTCCTGTGGTCAAAATTACCGCAGCTGCGTAGTGTGCAACACCAAAATTATCCAAAACACCCCGAATAGATCCATCTGGATTAAAAATAAGATCATTGATAGAACCTTGGTAAAGATTCAGGTTATCTTGTTGATCAAGCATATGGCGTATGGCAATATGATACAAACGCCTATCACATTGTGCACGCGTTGCTTGAACAGCAGGACCTTTACGTTGATTCAGAATTCGATACTGAAGCGCTGATACATCTGCCGCAACACCCATCAAGCCACCCAAAGCATCAATTTCTTTAACCAAATGCCCTTTACCAACCCCACCAATCGCAGGATTGCACGACATTTTAGCAATGGTATCAAGATTTTGCGTAATAAGACGAACCCTGGCACCACGCCGAGCTGCTGATGCGGCAGCTTCACACCCCGCATGACCAGCTCCTACAACCAAAACATCAACAGGACCGTCAGGGTGTTTCATGTGAAACATATCATTCTTTGATTTCATGGCAGTAGGCTACAAAAGTAAATTAAATTCACTATATTTTTTTGTTTAGAATGTTAATTAAAGTATATACTGGTGTTACTTTGTAGTACACATACCATATATTGAAAGAAAAACAAAAAAAGGGTAGCTACTAAAGCTACCCTAAAACACTTAAAACAATCAACTTTAGGCTGATTTGCGCTTCTCCAACATATCGTGGATGATGGGCGAAAAAATCAATTCCATGGCCAGTAACATCTTACTGGAAGGAACAACCAAAGTGTTTCTTCTTGACATAAAAGAGTGGTTTAGCATGGACAACAAATATGGGAAATCGATACCCCACCGCTCAGGCTTACGAATACGAATCACCATCAGGCTTTCATCTGGTGTTGGCACATCCCGTGCAATAAATGGATTGGATGTATCCACCAAAGGCACACGCTGGAAGTTAATATCCGTGTGACTAAATTGTGGTGTAATAAAATGAACATAATCATGCATGCGAGATAAAATATTATCCACAACAGCTTCAGATGAATAGCCACGCATTTCAGTATCGCGGTGAATCTTTTGAATCCATTCAAGGTTTACAACAGGAACAATACCTACCATTAAGTCTGCATATGGACGAACTTCCTCAACACCACCATGCAAACCTTCATAAAACAAAAGGTCAGAGCCTTCGCCTATTTCACGCCAATCCGTAAACTTTCCAGCTTCAACACCATAAATTTTTGCCTCTTCATCATCGTGAACATAGGTGCGTGCCATACCTTTACCTGTTTCACCATAAGACTTAAACAACTCTGCAATTTTATCAAAAAGGTTTGCTTCATCAGAAAAGTGACTCAACCGCTTTCCTTGTGCTTCAAATTCCTTTGCTTTTTCCTTAAAGGTAACACGATCATATTTATGAAAACAATCACCTTCAACAATCGCAGGTGTCACATTCTCGCGATGAAAAATGTGCTCCAAAGCAACTTTTGCTGTACTTGTTCCAGCCCCTGAAGAGCCAGTAACCGAAATAACTGGATGTTTAACAGACATATACACTCCCTAATAAGTAAAAAAATAAACCGAGAAATTGATCTTCTTGCGCAGTATTATGCAGACAAATAGCTATAATACCATCTTAAATCCTCATCGGCATCACAACATGCCTTGTCATATCATGATTTGCCTCAAGGAATAACACAGGTGATAAGCTATCTTTTATCATCATGCGTACAGTCGTGGTTTGAATAGCTGCCAACACATCGCGCATGTATTTGGCATTAAAACCAATTTCAATATCAGTGCCTTGATATTCAATAGATATATCTTCTGTAGCTTGTTCATCTGCCGTGTTTTGCGCTGTAATAAGCAGGCATCCATCATTCACACCACCTTGAAACACAAGCCTTACATCGTGGGTGAACTCGTTGGCAACAACCATACACCTGCGCAATGCTTGGTCTAGGTGTTTCTTATCCACTGTAACCTGATATAGATTATCTTTGGGTATCACATCATCATACGCTGGATATTTAGCGTCAATCACCTTTGAGGTAAACCGTTGGCTATCCAATACCACACTGACTTGACGCTTGCCAATACCAAGGCGTACCATGCCATCATAAGACTCTGTTAAGCGTTTGACTTCCATTACAGCTTTTCTTGGCACAATGCAAGATAGTGCTCCATTATGCGTGGGCAATGAATGTTCAGCCAATGCCAACCTGTGACCATCCGTTGCCACAATGCGCAAGCCATGCTCTTGTGATATATCAAACAAACTGCCAGTAAGATATTTTCTTGTCTCATCTGTTGACATGGCAAATGATGTGGATGAAATCATGCGATGCAATTCTGATGCTTTAATATCAACATATAAATCTGATTCATCGTCAGGCTCGTTAGGAAACTCTGCGGCATCCATTGTTGCCAATCTGAACTTCACTTTACCGTTTTGAATGGTCACAAAGTTATCATCAACCTTAAGCAAAACAGGCTTCTCAGGGGCAAGCTCTTTGACAATATCAAACACTTTTTTGGCATCCAGCGTAAATGAACCATTGGCTGAAACATCCGCTTGCGTTACGCTGGATAATGTTGCTTGAAGGTCGGTTGCCGTAAGCTTTAATTGACCATCTGATGCCTCAAAAAGGATATTGGATAATATCGGCTTTGTGTTGCGCTTTTCAACAATGCGCTGGCAATGGTTGATTTGGGTAAAAAGATTGTTTTGGCGTATGGTTATTTGCATAGATGATATACTCTTTTTTCTTTATTTACTTAATAGTCATCGTCATAGGCTATGTTTATAAGTGGTACAAATAAATATATTTTTTTATATACAGTATGTTAGCTGAAGCGTAATCGTGATTAACATAAGGTGCAAGATGTGAATAGTTTGGGGATAAAAAATATTTTTTGTCTTTTTTTGTGCAAGTTGCATTCAATCACAAGTTATACACAAGTAATATTGATGTTTTTCACAAATTATACAGATTTACTTAAGTTTGTTTAAGAAGTGTGATGAGGTGCTGGATTTCGTGTTTCAATTCAGGGTTTTTAAGGCAATTTTTTTGTATTTTTCTGTAAGCATACAGTATGGTTGTATGATCTTTTTTATCAAACTTATCAGCGATTTCAGGCATAGATAGTTTGGTTAGCTCTTTACTGAGATACATGGCTATTTGCCGAGGGTATGCTATATTTCTTTTTCTTGATTTTGAGCGCATATCCTGGGTGCGGATATTGTAGTATTGTGCGACGGTTTTTTGAATGGTATCAACATCAATCACCTTACTCTGAAGTTGAAGTTGGTCTTTAAGTTTGTCTTTGGCAAGCTCCATGGTAATAGGTTGGCGAGATAGTTTGGCATAAGCTGTTAAACGGGTTAAAGCACCTTCCAGCTCACGCACATTGCTGGTAATTTTTGAGGCCAATAAAAAGCAAATATCTTCATCAAGATCAACGCCTGCTAAAGCAATTTTACTTTTAAGAATAGCCATTCGTGTCTCAAAATTTGGGGGTTGTATATCAGCAACCAACCCACCATTAAAGCGCGACCTTAGCCTTTCTACCAAGTGTTTAAGCGCGGATGGATCACGATCAGATGTTAAAATAATTTGTTTCTTTGCTTTATGCAGGGCATCAAAGGTGTGAAAAAACTCTTCTTGGGTACTTTGTTTACCTTCAATAAATTGAATATCATCAATAATCAATACATCAACTTTTCTATATTTATCACGAAAAGATGAGGTTTTCTGGCTACGAATAGCATCAATCAGTTCATTGGTGAAATGTTCACCTGTACGGTAGGCAATTTTGATACCGTTGTTTTGAGAGAGCATATTGGCAATGGCATTGATTAAATGTGTTTTACCTAGCCCTACACCACCATGAATGTACAAAGGGTTGTATTGCGCACCAGGTTGTTCTGCTACAGCTAAACTCGCGGCGTGACAAAACTCATTACTTGGCCCAACGACAAAGTTATCAAAGGTAAAGCGTTCATCGATAAACCCGTCGATATTGGCTTGGCTATTGTCTTTTTTTTGTGTTTCTGGGAAAAGTTCAATAGATGTATCAATTTGATAATCGAGTTGAATATGGGATAAGTTCAAAGACGCTAATATGTTGAGAATGTTGGCCTCACAGTCTGCTTTCAAGCCATCAATAAAAAACTGACTAGGTACAGATAGGTAGAGTGTATTGTCGATAAACTTTGGAGACACAGGCTCAATCCAAGCCCCCATTTTTGCAGGAGGTAGTTGCGTAGCCAATTGTCGTTTAATCAGTTTCCATATGTTTGGGTAATCCATGGCAGAAGCATACCTCTGAATATGTAAAAATTCATTATGTGTTTGATAGTTCAAGATTTCATGGACGAAATCGTTGTTTCTTTTATGATACCGAACTTATATGAAGCCGCACCACAATACCATTTTTGAAGAACAAGCTGAAATTTTAGCCCATGTTGCGCATGATGGCGAGCAATGTACTTTACGCCTTTTTGCGCCCAAAACAGCCAAAAGAGCCAAACCTGGGCAATTTGTGCATCTTCGTGTGTCAAACGCTTTATCACTGCGCAGACCGATTTCCATTATGTTGACAGACCCTGAAAAAGGAACGGTTGATTTATTGTATAAAATTGTTGGTGAAGGCACACGCCAACTATCCCAGCGAAAAAAAGGGGAAACGCTTCCCATGCTTGGACCAATTGGTGTACCTTTTGATGTATCGGATACATCCAAG
>JALSGX010000148.1 GCA_026982535.1 Ghiorsea sp.
TGAGACCAAGTATGAATGGCAAGCAGGTGTGTTTAACTATCATACTATGATACCAAGCCATAGCTCCTCATCTATTCCATTTTCGGCATCAGAAATCACAGTGAACCGCTTCTTTACTAATAGTGCATATTATGGTGTGCATATGATGTATGCAGCCAAGGGTGGGACTTATGGTGGTTATGGTGCTGCCTTTGTTGGCTTGGGATACAGTGTGGAGATAGCCTCTGATATATCACTTGCGGCAGAGGTCGCTGCTGGTGGCGGCGGCGGTGGGGCAACGGCTGTGGGCGGTGGTGCTTTGTATATGGGCAATATATATGCGGATTATCGTTTCACGGAAAACTTGGGGCTGCGTTTGGGGTTAGGGCGAATGCGCGCCTTGCAAGGAGGGCTGGATACCACGGTGAGCGAAGCCATGCTGACCTATCGTTATCAAGTGTTGGAGCGGCGTTAGATCCTTATTGACCCAAAGCCAGATTACATCATCATAGCATCATTTTGATGATTGAAGGATGTTTGTATGCCGCATTTGGTTTTGATTGATGGACCCAACTATGTTTTTCGCGCGTTTCATGCCGTGAAACACAATTTAAGCAATTCCAAGGGGCAACCCACCAATGCGGTGTTTGGTTATGTACAAATGGTGCGCTCCATCCTTAAAGACTTAAGCCCAACTCATGTTGCCGTGGTGTTTGACCCCAAGGGCGGCACATTCCGCAATGAAATGTATAAAGAATACAAAGCGCACCGCCCGCCCATGCCTGAGGATTTGGCAGCGCAGTGGAACTATATTTATGAAGTGACCGATGCCTTTAATTTTGCGCGGATTTGTGTGCAAAACTATGAAGCTGATGATGTGATTGCAACACTGGCAAGGCAAGCCGAAGCCAAAGGCTGGGATGTGACCATTGTCTCTACTGATAAAGATTTGATGCAGCTTGTTGGCGATAAAATCTGGATGTTGGACACCATGCGCCGTAAGGAATATGGCATTGATGAAGTCAAAGAAAAGTGGGGGGTTCCTCCAGAAAAAGTGCAAGATTTGCTCGCCCTCACTGGGGATTCCGCGGATAATATTCCTGGTGTGCCGGGCATTGGTCCGAAAACAGCCTTGGAACTCATCAACACCTATGGTGATTTGGAAGGGATTCTAAGCCATGCCCATGAAATCAAACAAAACAAACGCAGGGAAAATCTGATTGAATTTGCTGATGATGCGCGGCTTTCATACAACCTTGTTGCGTTGAATGAACACACGCCGCTACCTGTGACCCTGGATGATTTGAAGGTACAAAAGCCGAATCGTGAGGCATTGGCGAAAGTGTTTGCAGAGCTTGAGTTCAGGCGGCTTACGGCTGAGTTTTTGGATGGTGCAGAAGTTGTTACACCATCGGGCATTGCTGAATCGACACAAGATATTGAGCAGGAAGAAGAAGCGGAAGTGTTTGCAGCACAACAGCCGTTGAACACCATCATTGTGGATGAACAGGGCAAGCTGGATGGTTTGCTAAAAGTGTTGAATGCTGCGGATTTGGTTGCTATGGACACAGAAACAACTTCTCTGAACATCCATGATGCAAGCTTGGTGGGCTTATCTTTTTCGGTTCAAGCAGGTGAGGGCTATTATGTGCCTGTGGCGCATCGAGGGCAGGATTTATTGAGCGAAGCACCGAAGCAGTTGGACAAAAGTGTGGTGCTTGCTGCCTTAAAACCATTCTTGGAAGATGAGCTTCAAATCAAATGTCTGCAAAATCATAAATACGATAACCAAATACTGCGCGGTGAAGGTATCCAACTTAAGGGCGTGAAATATGACACCATGCTGATGGCGTATGTGTTGGAAGCTGGGCAAGCGGTGAGCATGGATAAACTTGCGCTGAAATACTTAGGGCATGAATGTATATCCTTTGAAAGCATTGCGGGCAAAGGCGCAAAACAACTTACCTTTGATTTGATTGGCATTGAAGAAGCAGCTAAATATGCGGCAGAAGATGCGGAAGTGACTTGGCGAT
>JALSGX010000149.1 GCA_026982535.1 Ghiorsea sp.
ACCCCCAAATGCAAAGTTATGTATATGTGCATACTCTACTTCTAGCTCCAATGCTTTTTTACTCAATAAACGAAACATAAAACGCATCAGTTCGTGCCCTAGCTTGGGCTCTTCCACAGCAATCAAATCAAAATACGCCCTGTCCAAGGTCAGCACAGTAAGCTCCTTTTCAACCACAAGTGTTGCAGAATGTGTCCTGCTTTCATCCAAAAATGAGAACAAGCCAAACACATCACCTTGCCTTAAGCAACGAAACTTATATCCACTTTCATTATTCACCTGTACTTTACCCTGAAGAATCAAATACATTTTTCCAACAGATGGCTCGCCTGAATGATAAATGATCTTACCTTCAGGAAAGGTATGCTTGGTCATACAACTAAACAAAACCATTGCATCTTTCTCATCCAAATCTGCCACCAAAGGTAGTGTATAAAAGGTTTGAAAGTCTAAACTGCTACCAATAAGTGACGCTACCATCATGTCTTGGTTGAAAAACTCTCTCATATTATTGCTTTTCATTGTTTTCTCCGAACTGACTATTTAGTATCGTATGAATCCGCACCCTATAAAGCTTCATGACATGATCATGACACCTATAATCAAGCTCCCTTTGTCATAAAGGTGTCACACAAGCTACTAAACTTCGCCGCAAGAAAAACTTTCGATAATACATCGAATAGCTTTTATATGTTAAAAAATGGAGAACAACATGAAGAAACAAGTATCAATCACAGCGATTGCACTTGCAACAGCAATATCTGCAATTCCTGCACACGCAGTAACAGTTGCAGACGATGGCGAGTCAAAATTAAAAATAAGCGGCAAAGCTTTCTTAGGCTTCACGCAAGTTGACAAAGCTGGCGTTAAAACAATCGGTGGCAATATTGACCGCTTTTATTTCCAAGCCAAATACACCAAAGATATTTGGACTGCGCGTATTACAACAGATGTAAATAACGAGCAAAACAATGTAACATTGAAGCGCAACATGAATGTATTCTTGAAATACGCATACCTTGAAGGAAAGTTCTCTAAAGCCGCAACCTTGCGTCTTGGCTTGTCACATACACCATGGATTGATTATGAGCAAAAGCTTTGGGGTCACCGTTATGTGTCTAAAGTAACTTCTGACTACATGGGTTACGATACATCTTCAGATTATGGTATTGGTCTTAAAGGTAAGTTTGCTGATGATTTGGTCAGCTACTGGGTCACAGCAACCAATGGTGGTGGTTATGGTAACCCTAACAAAACAGGTGCTGTTGACTTGAATACACGCTTGACCATTAAGCCAATTGATGGCTTGGATGTTTCATTGCAATATGTTTCTGGCTACAAAGGCAAGAAAACAGACAGCACTGTCAATATCGCTAATAAACACACCATGACACAAATGATGGTGTCTTATGGCACAAAAGACTTCCGTGTTGGTGCAAACTACATTGATGTGAAAAACCTTAAAACCACTACTGGTGATGACCGCACTGCGACAGGTTTGTGGGCAACTGGTAAATTTACCAAGGAATTTGGTGCTTTTGCTCGCCGTGATTCCGAAGACAAAAATGGCAAGAAAAAAGATCACACTGTTATCGGCTTGGATTATTTCGCGCAAAAAGGTGTAACCCTAACTGCTGCTTATGATGTCAAAGATGACAATGGCACAAAAACAACAACTGTTGGTCTGTTCTCTTTGGTGAAATTCTAAGCACAACCTTATTAAACTTCCTCATGGTTTAATGTCCTGAAAACCACCAGCCATATAGCTGGTGGTTTTTTTCTATGTGGCTTCTAGCATTCACGCCCATAAAAAAATAAGGTCAAAATCACTCATTCACACTTGCTACACACACTACACTGACTGGCTAGTTCGGGTCTCTTCAGGCTTATTCATCTGTTTTTCTGATAAGCCAACGCCTACCAGAAGCAACCCATTCATCGGAGATTTCACTCACCACTGCCGTAACCAGGCGCAAACAAGATGCTTCATTGGGAAACATCGTAGCCACTTTCGTTCGCCGTCTAATCTCACGGTTGAGGCGCTCCACAATATTGCTTGTTCGCAGCTTTTCCGCGATTCTTCGGCAACGAAAAATCCACAAAAGGGCTGTACGCGCAGTTTAAGTTCTAACCGATGTAGAGAGAGGCCATCCTTTTATTGCGTGGTGGCTTCTCTCACCATGTCACACTACTGTCACAATTGTTGTTAAACTTGCGCACAAATACGAACAAGGAGTTCAAACTGATGAAAAAGCAAATCATCTTAGCCTCTGCACTAGCTTCCGTTAGTTTATTTACAGGCACCTCTGCTCACGCAGAAAGCAATATCCATATTGTAGGCTCATCTACAGTATACCCTTTCGCCAGCTATGTTGCTGAAGAGTTCGGGCAAACAACCCGCTACAAAACACCTGTTATTGAATCTACAGGCTCAGGTGGCGGCATGAAGTTATTTTGTGCTGGCAATGGCTTAAACACGCCCGATATCACCAACGCATCTCGGCGCATGAAGCCAAGTGAACTTAAGTTGTGTAAAAAAAATGGTGTTAAAGACATCACAGAAGTGGTGATTGGTTTTGATGGTATTGCCATTGCACAAGCAAAAACAAACAAGCCAATCAACCTAACACGCAAGCATTTGTTGCTTGCTGTTGCCGCAGAAGTGCCAAACAAAGCGGGCACCAAGCTAATTCCAAACCCATACAAATATTGGAACGAAATTGATGCATCCTTGCCACACCGCCCTATCATTTTTTATGGTCCGCCAACATCCTCAGGCACACGCGATGCCTTCCATGACTTGGTGATGAAAGCATTAACCAAGAAAATGGATGTGTACACCAAGCTTTATAAAGCCGATCCTGTAAAAAACAAAAAGTATAAAAAATACAAAACCATTCGTACGGATGGTGTTTATGTTCCAGCAGGTGAGAATGACAATCTGATTGTTCAAAAATTAACCAAAGACCGTCATGCTTTTGGTATCTTTGGCTATTCTTTCCTTGAAGAAAACTCAGACCGTGTATCTGCGGCAACCATTGAAGGCATTGCTCCCAAGCCTAAAGCTATTTCTTCAGGTCAATACCCCATCTCTCGTTCATTATTTTTCTATACCAAAAATGACCACTTGGATAAAGTCAAAGGTATGCGCGAATACATTAACATGTTTGTTTCTGAAGATATGATTGGTGAAGATGGCAACCTAACTGAAATTGGTTTGATTCCACTTCCTGAAGCACAGCGCAAGCAAGTTCGCCATAATGTTAAAACACTGAAAAAGTTAACCGCACAAGACTTGAAACACTAAAGTCAGGTAGTTGACTTTCATCATCGTGCCACCTTAATGCCTTTAGGGTGGCACTTTTTTATTCCTTGCCACAGTATACGACCTGCTCAAACATTTTAATAAGGTAGAATAGGGTTTTAATGTGAACATTTTAGACGCTACATTTTATTATTGCCTCATTTTTCTTCCTGTTGCCACCCTTATCGGCTTCGTCATCAAAAAGCGCGTGCAACAAGCATTCCATACAACCCACTGGCGATCACTTCCTGTCCATTATGCCTTTTATCTTGCCTTGCGTATCATCATTCCTGCGATGGTTCTGTTCTTTTCCGCAGCAGCACTGCACCTCCTCTCACTTTATACTGCCGATGGTCTTGGCTTATTTAGTCTTGCTTCTGTATCCAGTTTAGCCAGTGGTTTTTTTGCATATCAAAACATTCGCCCTGAGTTTTGTGCCCGTGAATCAGTTGAGCGCATCATTCGCTATATTTTAATTTCTGCCGCACTCATCTCTATTCTTACAACCATTGGCATTGTTGTGGCCGTCATCTTTGAAGCCATCCATTTCTTTAGAATTGTTAGCCTGCTTGAGTTTCTAACAGGCACACACTGGGCACCAGATGATGCCACAGAAGGGAATACATCAGGTATGTTTGGCTCCATCCCTATCTTTGCTGGCACATTTATGATTACCCTGATTGCTATGTTGGTTGCTGTACCTGTGGGCATTCTTTCTGCTGTATATATGTCAGAATACGCCAGCAGCCGTATTCGTAATATTGCAAAACCCGCGCTGGAAATCTTAGCTGGTATCCCCACTGTAGTTTATGGTTTTTTTGCCGCTATCACAGTAAGTCCATTGGTGGTTGAGTTAGCAGATAGTATAGGTTTACACGCCGACTACACCAACGCATTAACTCCTGGCATTGTCATGGGGGTCATGATTATTCCTTTTATTTCATCATTATCTGATGATGTGATTCGTTCCGTTCCGCGAGCCCTACGGGACGCGTCTTTAGCTTTGGGTACAACCAACTCGGAAACCATTATCAAGATTGTCTTGCCCACCGCCCTGCCCGGCATTATTGCGGCATGTTTGTTGGGTGTGTCTCGTGCTTTGGGTGAAACCATGATTGTGGTTATGGCAGCGGGCTTGCGCCCCAACCTAACATGGAATCCTCTGGAAGGTATGACCACAGTAACGGTCCGCATTGTGGACGCGCTAACTGGCGACCAAGCCTTTGATTCTCCCGAAACCTTGTCTGCATTTGGCTTGGGGCTGGTGCTCCTGGTCATTACGCTTATGCTTAACTTTGTATCTATCTATGTAACCCGCCGCTTTAGGAGTCAATATGAATAAGGCCGCATTAAACAAGGCATTAAAGCGCCGCTACCTTAAAGAAAAGCTATTCAAAGGCTCGGCAATTTTTGCTTTGCTGCTTGCCGCATCCTTTCTGATTTTCTTTTTTACCAATATGATTTCTCAAGGTGTATCCGCGTTGTCCCAAGCTGAAATCTTGGTCACTGTGCACTACAATGAAGCTAGTGCCAAAAGCTACCGTAAAGCTGTGGACAAAGCGTATCGCAAAATTGTCAGTCGTGGTTGGTTGCGCACACTTCCCTTGTACATGGAAGATCATCCTGAACTGATGGGCACAAGCGAAGAAAAATGGGTGCTTGCTACTTCAGATGTGGATCAATATCTCAAGGGCAAACCCAATCGCCTTAAAGATAAATACAAACAACAAATCGACAAGCTTCAAGAGGAAGGGAAAGTAAGACTTGCCTTTAATGTCAATTTCTTCACTAGAGGCGACTCAAAAATGGCAGAACTTGCAGGTATTAAATCAGCTGTTATAGGCTCCATTCTTGTCCTTTTTGTTACACTTGTGGTTGCCTTGCCTATCGGTGTGATGACCGCAATTTATTTGGAAGAGTTTGCTCCTGACAATAAAATCACACAGCTTATTGAAGTCAATATCAACAACCTTGCTGCGATTCCTTCGATTTTATTTGGTCTATTAGGCTTGGCGATATTTATTAACTTCTTTGGTGTCCCTCGATCGTCCGCTCTGGTGGGAGGGTTAACCTTGGCTTTGATGACACTTCCCGTTATTATCATTACCACACGCGCCGCGCTCAGGGCTGTGCCAAGCACGATTCGAGAAGCTGCTTATGGCTTGGGAGCCTCTCGCTGGCAAGCTGTGTTTCACCATGTGCTTCCACTAGCGCTTCCAGGTATTCTAACAGGCTCTATTATAGGCTTAGCCCAAGCTATGGGAGAAACCGCCCCGCTTCTGGTGATCGGTATGATGGCATATATTCCAGATGCGCCCTCAAGCTTTACAGAGGCAGCAACTGTGCTTCCCGCTCAAATTTTTACATGGGCAGGTGAATCCATTCGTGCTTATGAGGAACGAACCGCTGCAGCTATTCTCATCTTGGTTACTGTCTTGCTTTCCATGAACGCATTTGCAATCTGGTTACGAAAACGATTTGAAATAAGGTGGTGAGATGAATACATCAAAAATTAGTATCAATCAGCTTAAACTTTGGTATGGTGAAAGCCAAGCGTTGCATGGCATTGATTTAGACATTGCGGAAAAAAAAATCACATCCTTTATTGGGCCTTCAGGCTGCGGTAAGTCCACATTGCTGCGCTGCCTAAACCGCATGAATGACCATATTTCAAGTTGTCGTATTGAAGGTTCCGTCTTGATAGATGGTAATGATATCTATGACCCAAGCGTTGATGTGGTACAATTACGCAGTCATGTTGGTATGGTATTCCAAAAACCCAATCCTTTCCCAAAAAGTATTTATGAAAATATTGCATATGCACCGCGTATTCATGGCCTTGCCAGCAAGGGTCCTGAAATGGACAACCTTGTCGAAGCAGTGCTGCGCAAAGCTGGCTTGTGGGAAGAAGTTAAAGATAAGCTTCATGAGCCAGGCACTGCGCTTTCTGGGGGGCAACAACAACGTCTGTGTATCGCGCGCACCATTGCAGTGAAGCCTGAGGTTATTTTAATGGATGAACCATGTTCGGCGCTTGACCCTATTGCTTCAACAAAAATTGAAGAACTTATGGATGAACTCAAACAAGACTATACCATCATTATTGTGACCCATAGTATGCAACAAGCAGCGCGTGTATCTGACTACACCGCATTCTTTTACATGGGCAACTTGATTGAGTTTGGTAAAACTGGAAATATTTTCACCAAACCACAACAACAGCAAACTGAAGACTATATTACTGGTCGTTTTGGCTAAGGAGAAACACACAATGCAACATACCATGAAACGCTTTGACGAAGAGTTGGACGCACTCAAAGAGCATATTCTTGCCATGGGAGGCTTGGTTGAACGGGCTGTTGGCAATTCTGTTCAATCCATGCTGGAACAAAACGCAAAGCTCGCAAAAAAAACGATCAAGCGTGATCGTGCTATTAACGCGCTTGAGGTGCAGTGTGATGAAATGACACGAGATCTGTTGGTGCGTCGCCAACCTGCCGCCAAAGATCTTCGATTTATTATGGGAATCATTAAACTGGTTACAGATCTAGAACGGATGGGCGACCTTGCTATTGGTATCGCCAAGGGAACCCTTTACTCTTTGGATAATCCACCCCGTGTATTTTCTAACCTTGATATCATGTCTGAAAAAGTGCTTCGTCAAATTGACCGTGCACTGGAGGCATTTTCTCGTGGGGACACAGAGCTTGCCATGACAGTCATCGAAAAAGATGCAGGCATTGATGTGTTATACAAACGCTTGTACCGTGAAATGCTAACCTATATGGTTGAGTATCCAAAATCTATTAGCTCATCCATTATTCTTTCCAATGTTGCCAAAAACCTTGAACGCATTTCAGATCATGCCACCAATATTGCTGAAATGGTAATCTATATTGAACACGGTCACGATATTCGTCATGTTGACCATGAGGCCGCAGCACGCATTTTAGCAGGCGAAGACTTTGACGATGATGATGATGAATAAAGCGCGTCAATCTTGCTGCAAAGGTTGGCTGCTTCGTGTTTTCTCAATAAGTCCTGTATAGTGTTCAGCTTGGTCACTTCTTATACAGATCTTACTGAAGGAGCGCTGCTTAGCAGGTCGACCTTTTGTATATACGCAATCACCTCATCAACACCATAACCCTGTTCTCTCAATGTTTTTAGTGATAACGACTGCTTGCGCTTTGATAGCTTGAGCGCATGGTTTTCACGCAGCAGAGGGTGATGAATGTAAACTGGATGATGATAGCCTAAAAGCTTTTGCAACACATAATGTACAGGTGTGCTACTACGCAAGTCTTCACCACGAATCACATGCGAAACACCCTGCTTCGCATCATCAACAACAACGGCCAAATGATAACTCAAACCAATATCTTTGCGTCCAATAACCACATCACCAATATCTTGAACACAAAACACATGGCTTTGATAACCCCCATCCTTCCATGCTAACTCATCACCCAGAATCGACTGAACTTTATGCGTATTCAGGCGCCAACAAAAAGGCTGGTTTTTCATTTTGTTTTCCCGCTCCTTAGAGCTTAAGTGCAAACAAGTTTTGGGATAGTTGTCCAATCGCGTTGCGTGGCTGGAAGCTGTATTGTGCTGTATCTGCTTGCGCGTGCAAAAACATGGGTAAAGCACACCCATATGAATCAATGTATTCAAAGCATCTTGATACAAACCAAGGCGTTGACTTTGCAAAACGGTTTCATCAAAGCAAAAGCCCATCCAGTTCAAGTCATCAATGATTTGCTTTGTGTATATGTCTCTACACCGTGTGAAATCAATATCTTCAATCCGAAGAAGAAAAGAAGCTTGGTGTTCCTTGACCCACATAGCACATTGTAATGCTGAATAGATATTGCCCAAATGTAAAAAACCTGTGGGTGAAGGAGCAAAGCGTGTTTTCAAAGCTTTATGTGGCTTCTTTACTGATCAGTATGGGCTGCCCTTCTTTGATACGCTCTGGTCGCAATAAAGCGTAAATCTCATCACCCAGCTCAAGCTCCAAGTCATCATGTACAATATATGACAAACCATGGCGGACAACAGCTAAAGGCTGAACACCGCTGGGAATCCTTAACTCACGAAATACTTTACCCACCAACCCTGACGCCTCATCTACAGTTTTTGTATCAAAAACCAAGCGTTTCCGTGCTGCTTGATCGTGCCAATAGCTGAATGTATAAGGTTTCGCAAACAAGCGTTTTGCTTGAATCTGATGCATAAGGCTGCTGTACTTCTTCTCATCACCTTCTTCTAGAGTCACATATACATCTTGAATATGAAACATATCATGTGCTAGACGGGCAATATGCAGGTTGTGATCAGAGGAGCCTGTCATCACAATCACCGTATCAATTTCCTCAGCATGAATAATTTCCATATATATGGGATCTAAAGCGTTCCCTCGTACAGCCTCAAAGCCTACTTTCTTGAGACGGTTGACCACCTGCCCATTCATATCTAGGAACCGAACCTCCCTATCTTCACTCAGCAACCTGCCCAACTCCGCACCAAGCTGCCCCCCACCGACGATTAATACCGAGCGGTCGCTTCCTCCCTCTACTTTCAACCAGCGACTCATGGGCTTAGCCAAGAAGCTATAAAAGAACACAGAGACAATAATGATAATATAAACAAGTGCTAACAACACATCTGCTTGCGGATGTCCCGCTTCATTCAATAGAATAGAAAATAAGGAAGTGACACCTGCCGCAACAACACCACGAGGAGCCATGAAAGCAAGAAACGCAGCTTGCCTTTTGTTCAGGTGACCTCCAATGGTGGACAGCCACACGGCAAGCGGGCGAACAATCAATGCCAGAAAGGCAAAAATAAACAGGCCTTGCCACAACCAAGCCTCCATGACATAAAGGTTGAGATTAGCAGCCAGAAGAACAAACAACATGGAAATAAGCAACATGGATAAGCTGCCCTTAAAGTGTTTCAAGTTTTGCAGGTCTGAAATATCCATGCGTTGCAACACCGCACCTGATACCAACACAGCAAGCAAGCCTGCCTGAGAGCTAACTTGGTCTGCCAATAAAAATATACCCCATGCAGCGGCCAAGCTTAATACGACACGCAATTCCAAACCTTCTGCAAGATTATGCCGCAACGCCAAACCCAACAGCCATCCACCCAAGCTGCCAATCACTGCGCCAACACCAAACTTAAACATGATTTCTTGAAAGCTATGTAGCGCATCCAACTCGGGCAGCAAAACAATTTGCAACATGACAATGGCAAGGATTGCCCCTACTGCATCAACCAGCATGGCTTCACCCGTCAAAATATGACTAACATTTCGTTCCAAGCGAACTTGCCGCACAATAGGTATAATCACGGTTGGTCCACCCACTGCAATCAAAGCTCCAAACAATAAGGATATAGACCAATCCAACCCAACCAGTGTATGCACAATGGCACCACCTAATATCATCGTAATGATGGGGGCAAGCAAAACCAGCCGACCAACTGTCCAGCCATGGTCTTTGAGTGTTTTAAGGTTAAGGTTTAAGCCTCCTTCAAACAAAATAACAGCAAGACCCAATTCAATCAGCGTATGTAAAGCACCTTCCAACAAATTGGCTTGAATAATATTCAAGCCAAAGGTTCCCAGTAGCATCCCTGCCAGTAGCCAAATAATAATAGAGGGAAACTTAAGCCTGGTTGCAACCAACTGCGCAGCCACGGCGATCAATACCGTGATAATAAAAGCAGATGTTGGTGTGCTCTCAACAGCCATGTTTGCTAGCTTCCTAGGGCAACAATACAGTCCATCTCAACCTTTGCTCCCAAAGGAAGTGATGCTACAGCAACAGTAGAGCGTGCTGGCTTGTGCTGCCCCAGCCAATCAGCATAAATTTGGTTCACTGTTGCAAAATCATTCATATCTTCTAAGAAAATTGTCACTTTCACGATTTGGCTTAGGCTGCCTCCTGCTTCTGAAATCACTGCTGTTAAGTTCTTCACAACTTGCCTAGCTTGGCTTGCCACATCATCTGCAACCATTTCTCCCGAAGTGGGATCCAAACCAATTTGTCCTGATGTATAAAGCATATCTCCACTCACAATCGCTTGACTATACGCGCCAACTGCCTTAGGCGCATTTGATGTGTAAACTTCTTGTAATGTCATGTTTTTTTACCCTTTCTTTTTTTCTTGAATGGCTTCACCAGTGTATGACCCAATGATGCCACGCTTTGCAACATAGAGCCAAAGCTATATTTTACCACATGGCGACCCAAGCCTTCAGGATGGTGACGACGCACACGAGATACATGATCCAAAGCTTTTAGCGCCTTAAACACTCTTGCCAAATGAATGCGGTCATGCACATCAATGAGAATGTATAGCAATGTCAATGTGCCAGGAAGCTGCTCAATTTTTAAGTCTTCAATATTGGCTTCCTCATCAGACAAGCACGATGTGACCAACCCTAAAGAGCCTCTTTCATTGACACAAAACACCTCAATACCAGTTTTATAAAACTGCCCCTGTTGTGCTTGCCAATCTACCTCTACCCATTGCGCACTATCTTTTTGCATCACTTCCGGGCAGTGTATATCATGTACAACAAAGCCCACCCCTTCCACAAAAGAGCCCACAACATGATCTCCAGGAATGGGGTAACAACAATTGGCTGGCTGTATATTTGGCTCTGCAAAAATGCGTTTACGAATCGTGCTTGTATCATCTTTGTGTACATACTGTAGCAATGCAGAAACCTCTATATCACCCCGACCAAGTTTTTCTTTTAATTCTACATCGTCTTTACAATCAGAAAACCGTAAAAGTTCATGATAAATCGCTTGATTTCCCAAAACACTCTTCAGCAAATGATCGCCCAAACGAATGGCGCTTTCTCTTTCTTGCGCTCTAAACCATTGACGAATACTTTGTTTGGCTTTTGCTGTTTTTACCCATTGCAGCCATTTGCGTGATGGCGTTTGCTCAGGACTTGTCAACACCTCAATTTCATCACCATTATATAACTCCTGCTTAAGATCAGCAGGCACACCATTGATACGAATACCCATGCAATGGTTACCAACATCCGTGTGTACCGCATAAGCAAAATCAAGCGGTGTACTACCTCTTGGCAAGGCAAACAAATCACCATCCCGAGAAAATACATACACTTCCTTAACAAATAAATCTAGGCGCACATTTTCCAGAAATTCTCCTGGATTCTCCACTGTATGCAATGTTTCAGCCAATTGCTTTAGCCATTGAAAACCCTGCATTTCTTTTTCTTCTGGACTATCTTTGGACTTGTATAACCAATGTGATGCCACACCATTTTCCGCAAAGTCGTGCATAGACTCACTTCGAATTTGTACTTCAATACGAAAATGATCTGGACCAATCACTGCTGTATGTAAAGACTGATAACCATTAGCTTTAGGCAAAGCAATATAATCCTTAAACCGACCTGGCACAGGGCGATACAAGCTATGAATCATACCCAAGACATGATAACAAGCAGGAGTATCTTCAACAATAACACGAAAAGCTATAAAATCGTATATATCATCAAAATCTACACTTTTACGCTGCATTTTCTGATGCAAGCTGTATAGATTTTTCATCCGCCCCTGAACCCGAGCTTGAATGCCTTGTCTGCTTAAAGCCTCTTGAATGATGCCTTCTAAGCGAGTTTTGGTTTGCTCTAAAAACTCCAGTTTTCCTGCTAACCTTGCTTCCAACGCTTGATAAGCATCAGGGTCTATATACCTAAATGCCAGATCCTCCATGGCTTGCGCAATCCAGTGGATACCCAATCTATGCGCTAATGGCACATAAATTTCCATGGTTTCTATCGCGATGCGCTTTTGTTTATCTGCACGCATCACATCAAGTGTGCTCATATTATGCAGCCTATCAGCAAGCTTAACCAACAACACTCGCAAATCCTGCGCTGTTGCCATAATCATTTTACGAAAGTTTTCTGCTTTTTGGTGTTCTGATGAGCGAAAGTGAATCTTTCCTACCTTGGTTACACCATCAACAAGCTTGGCAATTTCCTTTCCAAATCGTGCTTGAATATCTTCTAGGGTTATATGTGTATCTTCAACTGTATCGTGCAACAAGCCTGTTACAATAGAAGATACATCCAGCTTCAAATCAACCAGGTTTTTGGCAACATGTAATGGATGAATAATATACGGTTCACCTGTACTACGACGCTGCCGCGCATGAGCGTGCGCTGCAAACACATATGCCCGATTAATGAGCTCAATATCAGCCTTGGGCATATAGCTTTGCACTTGTTTAGTAATTTCAAAAATACGACTCATCTCAATAAGGCTCAGCCTATCTACATAGTCGTATCAGCATCGAACGCAATTAAACAACCAACTCATCTTGGACTTGCTGACGCTCTTGTGCTTCAAGTTCATACACATTATCCCATGTAACATAGCCTTCACCAAGCTCTTTCAATGCTTGGACAGTTGGTTTATGTCCTTCATCCTCAAGCACACTCGGCATACCATTCTGCAACTGGCGTGCACGACGCGCGGCAAGAACAACCATTTCAAAGCGGTTAGGGTAATAACGAATACAATCTTCAATGGTAACACGAGCCATAATTACAACCTCCAAATAAAATCAGGCAAGCAAATGTACCCAATGTTTTTTCAATGTCGATATTTTTACTAAAACCACAAATAAGTACTGGTTATGTGTTCCTAACACTAACAACACAAGTAATTGACAACCCACCTTTTGTTCATATAGTGCGCAGCCAATTCATACAGTGCTTAACCTATTTATTGGTATTATAAAGCTTTGTATTTTTTATGGAGAATAGAAATTGGCTAATCATGTTTCAGCTTTAAAACGCGCTCGTCAAGATATCGTGAAACGCAATCGCAATCGCGCGCAAAAGTCTGCTATGCGTACCGCAATCAAACGCGTTTATGCGGCTATCGCAGCAGGAGACCAAGAAGCCGCGAATGCGGAGATGCGTACAGCAGCTTCACTCATTGCACGAGCAGGTCGCAAAAACAACATACACAGAAACCAGGCTTCTCGACGCATTTCCCGTATCAACGCAAAAATCAAAGCACTCAAAGCTTAATTCCCAAGTTTGTTTCACCTTGAAAAGGCTTCTTCGGAAGCCTTTTTTGTATTGGTGTTTAAGATTTAAGACAACCAGTCTAGAAGCTGTGTCTCATCAACAATGGTAATACCAAGCTCTTCTGCTTTTTTCAGCTTGGATCCCGCTTTCTCACCAGCAATCAATATATCTGTATTCTTGGAAACCGCACTTGCCACTTTCGCACCCAATTGTTGCAGCAATATTTTTGCTTGATTGCGTTTAATTTGTGAAAATGAACCTGTAATGACCACAGTTTTGCCTG
>JALSGX010000150.1 GCA_026982535.1 Ghiorsea sp.
CATCATATAGCCAATACCCACCACGCATAAGTAGCTGGTAAACAGCACCTTCAACGATATTCCTATATTTGTTAAGTTGTAACCGTTAATCATTATTCCTTTCCTTTTACGATTTATTCATTGCTTCTTTTCAGAAAGCCACCACGCAACAACTCACGCCGCGACAACGGCTTCTCCAAGCCTTCTTTGGTTATTGCTCCAATCGCTTGCGCGCCTTCCACAACTGTTTCCACCACACCAAGCTCATCATGCTCTACTTCAGGTGCAATATCCTGCCCCTGCAATACTTCTTTATTCTCTGCCTTGAATATACCTGTCATAATGGCTTCTGCGGTTTCCACAGCTGCATCATGAGAGGTAAAATCAAACATGGGTGAAAACATGGAGCAGCTCATGTATTGCCCTAACCCCTCTTCTTCACCCAAGATAAACTCAAAGCTTCCAGCTTCAAAAGCAAAGCTATGTTTACTGCCAAACTTATAACCATCCCAATTCGTATGCTCTGTGGGTAAAAGCATGAGGTTCATAAACCACGGTGTAATCAATACGCCCAACACATGTTGATTCCACGCCCTGAACCCTACGGCTTGCACCTTGATGCTATCATTTACTATGGGTATGCCTTGCATTCGTGTGTTGTAGATGTGTTCATACATTTGCTCCAAATGGTATGCCGCCCCCATGGGTGTCAACGATTTGAACCGCAACTTACTTATCTCTTAACACAACCATGAAGTCTTCCTTGCGACCATCACATTCTGGACACTTCCAATGGTCAGGAAGCTCTGAAAAAGGCGTACCTGGCTCAATTTGCCAGTAGTCATCACCTTCTTCTGGCTTATATTGATACCAACATATCTTACACTCTAAGATGGCATCATCTTCTATCTTCTCAGCATTGCCACCATACGAATTAAAAAAGGTATCATCACTCATGATCGTAGAGATCCATCACTTCAACAAATCTGTCATAGCTATCACGAATGTCTTCTTCTGCTGCACACGCCACTTCTGGAATCGTACTGATTTCCAAAGTGTCCAATATCAACTTATCTTCTGAGTTAAAATATTTAACCCACCATACATTTTGAGTTTCCGTGCAAGCAATACGGCAGTTACCATAACCTCGGGATAAAATAATCACAGGACCTGATCCCAACAGCTTATCCAAAAATACCAAGTCTTCTTCGGTTTGCGGCAATAAGCTGAAGTTAATCACATACGGCTCATCACCTTCTTTCCATGTCGCCACTTTATCATTTAGCTCAGTAATCAAAGCGGGCGCATTCATCACGCCCTCAGGCAAGTTCTCAGGATCATACTCAAGCTTGGTTTTGGCTTTGATAAATGAAGCATTTTTCACCAGCTCGGGAATACTGGCAATTTCGATAAAATCTTTGATGATATTGCGATCTGCATCCAGATAAATAATCCGCCAAACACCCGCAAACACAGACTCTTGGATTTCAGTGCGTGTGCCACCTTGGTAAATCACACTCACTTCACCATGCCCCAGCATGGTGTTTACCCAAGCTCGGTTTTGCTCATCCAAGCCTGTAATATCAATCATGGTCAATTCGTCTGACATCTTGTATTTTTTCAGTGCGTCTCTAACATCTCGAAGCACTTGCATACCTTCCTGCAAGTTTGCCACATCTTCTGGCTCTGGCATATTTGAAATCTCAAACACGCTCATCTCATGTGGCATAGGAATAAACTCTAGCGTTTTCCCATCTTCACTTTCAGGTTGTGAACCAACACCTATACTACTAATTGGAATATGAATTTCAGTCATCATGAACTCCTTAAACTTTAGCTGGCGCAGAGCCAGGGCAAACATGATCCAAATCAAATGCAGGTGGTGGCGTTGGTGCTTTATCCAACATTGCTTTGAACTCATCAATATATTCAAGCCAGTCACGAACTTTTGTAATCGCGCCGACATATTCACCATCACGCAAAAACACCAAGGCAGGATAGCCCTTAAAGCG
>JALSGX010000151.1 GCA_026982535.1 Ghiorsea sp.
GGCTGTTCATGTGGTCAGCACGCTTCCCCCCACCCTTCTGCTTACCGAGCTACACCGCATTGAAGCAGCACTTGGAAGAGAGCGAAAAACACGCTGGGGGGCGCGTACCATTGACCTTGACCTGATTGATTATGAAGGAATCATATCAACAAGCCCCGCATTAATGTTGCCCCATCCTGAATTGGCAAAACGCCTGTTTGTATTACAACCCCTCCATGACATTATCCCAAACTGGATTCACCCTATTACCAACTTAAGCGTGTCCGAGATGATTGCCGCACTTGAAAAGGCAGGAGAAACCAAACCCCAAGGAGAAGCTTGGTGAGCATAGACGCAAACTTAACACATATTGCTATTGAAGGTGGTATTGGTGTTGGCAAAACCACCCTGGCAACGCGCTTGGCTGAAAAGCTTGGCACCAACCTTTTGCTAGAAGACATCGATGACAACCCCTTCTTGCCCCTATTTTATCAAGACCCTGATCGCCATGGTTTATCTGTTCAACTATCCTTTCTTTTTTCACGCTTAAAGCAATGGCAGCCCATCATCCAGCAAGATTTGTTTCACCCACTCCTCATCAGCGATTATGTGTTTGCTAAAGACCGCTTGTTTGCCATGACCAACTTGTCTGACGAAGAGTTTGCCCTGTATAACCAGGTCGTACAAGCCATCGCCCCCGAACTCCCCAAGCCAGACTTGGTCATCTACCTGCAATCAACGCCAGAAACTGCGCTTAAGCGTGTGCGAAAGCGCAACCGTCGTATGGAACAAAGCATCGGCCTTGATTACCTGAAGAAAATCAATGAAGCATATGACAACTTCTTCTTTCACTATCAGGAAACACCTTTGTTGGTTGTGCAAGCTGACCGCATCAACTTTGCAGATCAACCTGAAACACTGGATATGCTCATCAACCGCATTCGGCATATGGGCAAGGGCACAGAATTTTGGGCAGACTATACCACATAGCGCAAAGCCTGCTTATAGCCTAGCCTTGATAAGCCGCAAGGGCGTTGGCGATTTCCTCTTGCGCAACATCAGCACCTGCCCACCCGGTAACTTTTACCCATTTACCCGCTTCCAAATCTTTGTAGTGCTCGAAAAAGTGCTCAATTTGGTCAAGCAAAAGCTTGGGTAAATCTTCAGGCCCTTTCACATCTTTATAAACAGGCGTCAACTTGGTAACAGGCACGGCCAACACCTTTGCATCCATGCCTGCTTCATCTTCCATTTGCAATACGGCAACTGGGCGGCAAGCAATCACAGAGCCTGGAATCAAGGCAAAGGGAGACACCACAAGCACATCCACGGGATCACCATCATCAGATAGTGTGTTGGGCACAAAGCCATAGTTGCATGGGTAGTGCATAGCTGTGTGCATAAAGCGGTCAACAAACACCGCACCTGAATCTTTATCCAATTCATATTTAATCGGATCAGCATGTTGCGGCACTTCAATTACCACATTCACTTCTTCAGGGGCATGCTTACCTGCTGGGATTTTACTAATATCCATAATCTACTCCTAAACTAATCTATGCAAGAATCATAAGGAGCCTATCTTATAAAGAAAGCCAAAGTTTTAAGATGCGGTTGTTCCAATAAAATCAAAGCGATTAAAGAAACAGTAATCCTCAGGAATCACGGCTTCAGCCGTGCTGTCAGGCAAAGCATATGGCGAGGCTAAAGCCTCACTTCCAAAAAAAACAAGCCCTTGTACATGATAAACCACGGATGATAAAACATTCTCATCCAAGCGTAGGGGCAGCCCATTGTTAGGAGCAGTGAACCATAGGAATCACGGCTTCAGCCGTGCTGTCATGCAAAGCATACGGCGAGGCTAAAGCCTCACTTCCAAAACTCCTGTATGCCGCGCCTATTCAAGCTACCCCATAGCTTGAACTTTTTAGCAGAAATGCTGCTTATCGCAGCAAGCTGCCGCGCCTATTCAAGCTACCCCATAGCTTGAATAGGCT
>JALSGX010000152.1 GCA_026982535.1 Ghiorsea sp.
AGGCACGATTTCTAAAGTGCGGGATTGGCTAGAATACATTGATGAATTTAAAACCATGTTGGCAACTTCGCCAACACCGCCACCTGCATTTGATTTAGATAACGTTTGCCCTGGCTCTGCGCCAGCCAAAGCATAAGGAGATTTAACATGACAGATATTCATATTCCGATTACATCCATTGGTGTTGGTTCTCAACCTGAAAGTGAGGATGGTCAAACACTAGAATTTATCCCTATGCCTCATGAAATGACGGTGTTTGACGTGTCAGGAATGCCTGAGCCTGAAGATGTGGCGATGCTTGTTGAAGGCATGAAAGTTTTACGCTTAGTGCGTGACGCATTGAAGGGCTTTAAGCTCAATGATGAGTTGACCATGATTGATATCACTGACTTGGATGAAAATAACCGCTCATGGGTGAATACCATGTTGGGTCATGGTGAAGTCAGTGTGATTTATCAAGGCGGTATGCGTACAGAAATTCAAGAGTCTGTGTTTGCTGGCGTTTGGCGTATCGTATATTGGGATGCCAATGGCGCTATGGTTAAAGATTTTGTTGAAATTGCGGATATCCCAGAGATTGTAAGGAATTCATCGTTTGTGAAGGCGAAAACAAAGCTTGAATATGATGAGAATAATATGCCTGAGCGGGTTATGAATGCACCTGCCATTATCACTGAGTTGAATGATAAAGTGGCAACATGGAAAGAAGGCGATGAGCCGCACGTGATTAACTTTAGCCTGCTTCCTCAAACCGAAGAAGACTTGGTGTTTTTAGACCAGCTATTGGGTTCAGGGCCTGTGGTTATTTTATCACGTGGTTACGGTAACTGCCGCATTGCTTGTACAGAAACAAAAAATGTTTGGTGGGTTAAATATTTCAATTCAGACGACAAATTAATTCTTGATACACTTGAAGTTAGTGTAGTTCCAGAGGTGGCATGTGCTTCTCAGGAAGATATTGATGACAGCGCTGACCGCTTTGCAGAAGTAATGGAAATGTACGCAGATGAATGATGAAATCTTCTTCAACTCTTATGGTGGAGACGCTACGAAGATTAAAGATGATACGATTTTAGAGTGTAAGATTTGCTGGTATCAATACAAACCTGATGAAGGGGATAACTATTGGCAAGTGGAGCCTGGCACTCCATTCTCTGAGCTTCCTGAACATTGGAAATGTCCTGAATGTGATGGTCGCAAAGAAGACTTTATGGTTGTTTTAAGAGAAAAATAGCATGAAGTTAAAGTCGTTAACACCTATGGGTGCTGCTTATCATTTGGAGCAACTTTATGATGATATTCGGGTTAACCGAATGGCAGATGTTCCTATCTTGAATGATAAGTTAAGGGTGCAAGCTGTGGGTTTTCGCGAGTGGAACCATCATGTGTTGGGCGTGTTGATTACGCCGTGGTTTATGAACTTGATGCTTTTGCCTAGGGAAGACACAGATTGGAAAGGCTATAAGTTTGGTAGCAAACATAGCTTTGTTTTTGAAGCAGGAAGCTTTGAGTTTACCTTGGGTGAGGAAGAAAACTTGGGTCAATACATGAGCTGCTCCATGTTTTCACCTATGTTTGATTTTGCAGACCATGAGGCAGCCGTTGAGACGGCGGAAGCCATTGTGGCGGGTATGTTTAAAGAAGAGAACAAGGAAGTGTTGGAAGGGCAAGACCTTAGCCCTAAAGAAGAAGTTGAAAATGATGAGCTGGGTGTGATGGAAACAGTGGTTGAAGGCGCACAGGCGATGGGTTCGATTGCCAAAGAAAATTTAGAGAAGCCATTGTCGCGGCGTGAGTTGTTGCGTGGTGGTTTCTTAAAAAATGTAATAAATAAAACTTAAAAAGGAAGATGTGAGATGATTAAAGGATACAATTTAACAAATATTGGAACACCACTTAAAGTTCTGTTTACCAGCTATTTATGTGTGGTAGGCATTGGGTATATGATGGCATTCACCCAGATTTTATTCACACA
>JALSGX010000153.1 GCA_026982535.1 Ghiorsea sp.
TCAACTGCAATGCGTGGGCATTCGGCAAAGTGTAGCCGATGAATTGTGCGCTATATTCCCGTGGGCAAAGCAGCAGGTGGCATTTTTGCAGGATGTGGATGATGTGGCGTTACTGAAATTGTATCGTCAATGCGTGGCATTGCTGCAACCCTCCACCGCTGAAGGTTATGGTTACCCGCCTTTGGAAGCCTTTGCCTGTGGCACACCTGCGATTGTTTCGGATATTCCCGTGCTTAGAGAAACCACAGGAGGTTTTGCGACCTTTTGTGCGCCGCATGATTGGCAGGCTTGGCAATATGCCTTGCGCAACTTCCAACGCGATGAGCAGCAAGTCAGCCAAGCATTGGATTGGGCAAAGCAGCATCAAGGCAAGCAAGGTTGGGCAGCGCATATTCAAGATATTGAAGCTTTGGTGCAGCGCTGATGTGTGGATTTGTAAGCATTCTGGGCAAAACGGATGCCGTAGAACTCCAAGCCATGGCAACGGCGGTGGCAGTGCGTGGTCCTGATGGTCAAGGCGAGTATATATCACCTGAGTTTTCAGCCATTCATCATCGGCTTGCCATCATCGGCCCTGATGCGCGGGGCAAGCAACCCATGGAAGTGGATGGCGTCGTGGTGGTGTTTAACGGCTGCATTTATAACTATCAAGACTTGAGAGCCAAGCTTGAAGCTGATGGTGTGCGTTTTGTCTCCGATTCCGATACCGAAGTCATTCCGCATTTATACCGCCGCTTTGGCTTGGGTTTGTTTAATTTGCTTGAAGGTATGTTTTCCATTGTCTTGTGGGACAAACGCGAGCAGCTATGTGTGGTGGCGCGCGATGTGTTTGGTGAAAAGCCGCTGTTTGTTTGCGAGCAAGGTGGGCGTATTGGTTTTGCCTCTTCGCAAAATGCTTTTGAGAAAGGTAAATGGTCGCTCACGCCCAATATCAACAGCGTGTATCAGATTTTAACCAAGATGCGTGCGGAAGCACCACAAACCATGTATGAAGAAGTCTCACAACTTCCCGCAGGCTGTTATGCCATTGCCAAAGCTGGGCAACCCATGCAAATCCGCCGCTATTTCTTTTTGCCAGAGCCAGACCAACCGCTTGATTTGACCACCGATGAAATTAAACCCGAAGTGAAATCCATGCTGATTCAGTCCATCACGGCGAAAACGGTGTCGGATAAACCGCTGGGTGTGTTTTTATCGGGCGGGGTGGATTCATCCTTGATTGCGGCTGTGCTCAAGCAGGACGCAGGGCAAGTCGTGCATAGCTTTTGCGTGAAGTTTACAGGTGCGCCCAAAGATTATGATGAGAGTGGCTTTGCCGCCGAAGTCGCCCACCATTTGGGCACGAAACACACCACTTTAGAAGTGGATGCCAGCGCACATCAGGCTTTGGATGATTTGGCAACTGCCTTTGATATGCCCGTCACCAACTCAGCAGCCTTGCCCACCTATTTGATTAGCAAGGCAGCGAAATCGTATGTGGATGTAGCATTGTCGGGTGTGGGTGGTGATGAGTTGTTTGGTGGTTACCCGCGTTATTTGGGGCTAAAATGGCATGAGAAGCTTCAAGGTTTGCCTGCCAGAGGCATTGCGCTTAAATTGTTGGGCTCCTTGGGCGATAGCCATTCCAGCCGTAATTTACGAGGGCGTTTGCGCCGCTTTTTGCAAGGCTTGAATGATAGCCCCGATGTCGCCTATCAAAAGTGGACTTCCACCACCCATGCGGCGTGGTCGGATATGTTTTATGGTATGCCATTGCATCAGCCTGACCATGCGTGGAAAAATGCGTCTCAGCTTGCAGGCGGTTTGCGAGGGTTGATGCAAGAATATGGCGCAGTGAATGGGGCAATGATTCACGATGTGATTCATTATGTGGGTGATGATTTGTTAGCCGTGGGCGACCGCATGAGCATGGCAAACGGCTTAGAATTGCGAGCGCCGCTTTTGGATG
>JALSGX010000154.1 GCA_026982535.1 Ghiorsea sp.
GGTTGAATGGATGAGCCAATTGAAATACAAGGGGAAGATGAACTTGGTATAAAGGATGAGGTTCAAGAGTTTTCTAAATACCTACGAGGTCGCAACTCTTCCACGAATTTAATTGCAAGTGTTCAAGCACCGTGGGGAGAAGGTAAATCGAGCTTCTTAAATTTAGTAAAGGCTGAATTGGAGAGCACTCAAAACAATACAATTCAGGTCGTGCGATTTAACCCATGGCAGTTTTCAGGGCATCAAGATTTATTACAGCAATTTTTCACTACATTCGCTGAGTCTAAGGGTATTTCTGATGAATTTAAGAGTGCTTTATCTTCCATAGGCTCTTTGGCTAACCTCACTGCGCTTGTGCCAGGGTTGGAGCTAGTGAGTTTAATCGGCAAGGTGTTAAATAAAGGGGCTGATTTTGCAAATAGTATCCCAAATGGAAACATCCAAAAATTAAGAAATGAAGCAATAAAAGAGGCTAGGAAGTCAAAGAAACACCATATATTCCTTATTGATGAACTGGATAGACTTGAAAGCCATGAGGTCAGGTCGTTTTTGCAGATGTTAAAGGCTGTTGCAGACTTTCCCAACACTACATATGTGTTGGCATATGATGCGGAGGCATTGGAAGATTTATTAAATGATAGTGGCGTAGGCAAGCCACGGGTTTATTTAGAAAAAATCATTGGTTTTTCATTCTGTTTACCAAGTATCAGAATGGATGACTTACAAAAGCACCATTTGACGGAAATAAACTATATTTTAGACCATCAGGGGTTGGAACTTATAGATTATGATAGGTGGTCAACAAATGAGGTGTATGCAGCCTTGCCTAACTTGCGACAATGTAAAAGACATGTGGCTCATTTTGAGTATCTTTGTTGTAGCATTGGGAAATATGTGGATACAACTGATTTAGCGTATGTGTCCATCATCCAATTATTAGACCCTTCGCTCTGGCGTACGATTGGCGAAAATCAAACTTGGTTCTGGGGTACATCCAATGGCGGAAGCAAACTAAATCACAAGTTAATTGACTTAAAAAATAAATGTTTAGCTCAAGGCAAAGAAAGTGTTTGGAAGATAGTGTGCATTGTTTATGAAGGGGTAGTAGAGAAGACTAAAACAGAAGATGATGACTTACCCCTGCCATCTGGGCTTGGTATTAATCAGCCGATTAGGGCTGCAAGTAACAATTCATTTCATGTGTACCACACGAGAAAACCCGAATCGGCATGGACGTATGCTGAAACATTGCTATTGAAGCAAGCTTTTTCAGAAACCGTTAATAAGTATAAACTTTATGAGCTTCTGATACGTTTTCCAGAAGAGTCCTTGTTGTGGATTAGAAGCATTATATTGCATATTCAAGAATATAAAGGGATGAAAATTGCATGTTTTATCACCCAGTTTATTCGCGCGTTGGAAAGTAGGGTTAATAAAAAAGAGTGCAAAAAGTTATTGGGTAGCCACGCAGTGTACAATGTCATTAAAAAGGCAGCTAATATGGATTTAGCGAAAGAAATACTGACTGACCAGCTTGATTTGGAAGAGCACTACAAATCCCTGCCTCTTTATTATTCTTTAGAGGTTCTCTCGCTTTCACGGCTATGTGTTTTTGATGATACTGATGGACTGTCTCAAACGGTTGAAAAGCGTTTACAATTAAGTCATGAAAAGTTCTGGGAGAAAATAGAAATTTTAATTTGCCATCCGTTTATTCATTGGGCTTTCGATTCCTATATTTCAGCATATAAAGCGAAAGATAGCATTGTGAGTTTAGTATTAATGAAAGAGGTTGATGGAGAGGTGTTTTGGTTAAAAAAAGATGTTTTACCCAAGGTTCTTTTGTTTGTAGAAGTGCTTTGTTCTAAATATTCAGAAAGGGATGACTTGAAAAGGTATGTTAAAAACTGGAAGCTTGTTTTGAGAGAAGAACCTGATTTTTCAATGTTGCTGCAAAAAATAGGTGAGCTTGATGAAACCCAACAACACAACGCTGCTTGGCATCAACTTTTAATCAAGGATATATTGATTGAGGAAACATCATAATTAAATATGTAAATCAATCGTTTAAAGGCAAGTTGGGTTCGTTATCATCCAATAAATGCTCTGGGATTTCCTTTTTGGCTTTGCCTGATAGGTCGGCAAGGGTTTTGACTTGATTCACCAAGTTGCCACGACCATCTTTGAGTTGCCCTAAGGCAGTATCATACGATTTTTGCGCCCTGCCCAAGTGGGTTTCAATATCTTCAAATGATTTGATAAAGGTGACAAACTTATCGTGCAAGCTGCCTGCTTGTTTGGTGAGTTTGGCAACATTGCTGCTCTGCTTTTCATAGCGCCAAAGCTGCTCAATGAGCTTGAGGGTGGCATACAGGGTGGATGGTGTGACCACGGCGATGTTTTTTGTGAAAGCGGATTCAAAAATACTGCTATCTGCTTCAATTGCCATCAAATATGCGCCTTCAATGGGTACAAACATCAAGACATAGTCGGGTGAATTGATGTTGTGAATATGCTGGTAATCTTTGGCGGAAAGCTCTTGGATATGTTTTTGCAAGCTTTTGACATGTGCTTTGATGGCGGCTTCTTTGTCTGCCTTCTCCGTGGCAGACATGGCGCGTTCGTAGTCGGTGAGTGATACTTTGGCATCAATAATCACATGTTTTTTACCTGGCATATTGATAATGACATCAGGGCGCAATCGTTTGCCTTCATCATCGGTGAATGATTTTTCACGGTCAAATTCCACGCCTTCACGCAAGCCGCTATTTTCAAGGATATTTTCCAGAATCATCTCACCCCAGTTGCCTTGCACTTTGCTGTCGCTTTTAAGTGCTTTGGTGAGGTTTAAGGCATCTTGACTCATTTGCAAATTCAGCTCTTTAAGCTGGGATAAATGCTGAGAAAGTGCACTTCTGGCTTCAATATCCTCTTTATGCACCTGCTCCATGCGTTGCTTAAACTCAGATATGTCTTTTTGCATGGGTTTGATAATGCTGTCCAAAGTTTCTTTGCTGGATCTGGTCATGCGTTGTTGTTTTTCTTCAAAGATTTGATTGGCAAGCGCCTTGAACTCCAAAGCCAACTTTGCTTTGGCATCTTCAAGCAGGGCAAGCTTCTCTGCATTGTGCTTTTGTGTTTGTTCGTGTTCAGTTTGTAGTTTTGCCAAGCGGTTGCTGAGTTGTTGGTTTTGTTCTACCAGGGACTGAAGCTGTGAGGTTTGTGTGGTGTATTCAGACTCCAATTTTTGCAGTTGCTCACTTTTATATTGTAGCTGTTGGGTTAACGATACGCGTTCAAGGTTGTTGGCATTGAGCGCCTGCTCAGATTGCACGATCTTGTTTTGTGTGTCGGTTAGCCTTTGCTCTAATTGTTCGCACTGGCGCAGGCTTGCCGCATACAAACCTTCGACCTTGATTTTTTTGCGTAGTGTTATAAGAAACCAAGGCAATAAAACGAGAAACAGGCCACCCAAGGTTACCAATACATGATGTATCATATCCAACGCATTCACCTCCACATGACCATTACTGTGGAGTAGTCTAGTCAATATTGTACAATTTGCACTGGAAAAAGCATGACCTATGCCCCATTTGCTGATACCTAAATCCTGCAAGTGGCATTTTTAGAGCTCACTTTCAAGATAGATATTAAAAGGTGGTGTACTATTGGTAGGGAAAGGCTAATGCTTCTTGTTATTTGAATAGTGTGATGAAGTTTTTATGTCTGAACAGGCACACAATCAGGAGATTGCAGGGTTTAGGTGTTAGGTCCCTGTTGACACTTTTGTTTGTCGCATCGTTGGTTGCCTCCAAGGGCAACCTGCAAGGCGAACAACTATCGTGCTACTGATGAGGACAGGTTATATGTTTCTAACACTATGGCTTGCTATAATTTTTTACAAACCTATACTTCGGGGCGTTAAAAAAGTGGGCTACGGCTCGCTTTTTTTTGTTTTTGTAAAAAACGAAGTGGAGTATATTGCAAGTGCCTGATATTGAAACCATCATCAAAAAGCTTGCCGAGCCCATTACAGATGAATTAGAAGTGGATTTGATGGGTATACTTGTAGCGGGCGACAAGGGTGCTAAGCGCGTTCGCGTGGTGGTTGACAAAAAAGGCGGTGTAAGTGTGGATGTGCTTCGCAGCTTAAGCAAGGGCTTGTCTTTGCAGCTTGACGCAGAAGACTTGATTGCAGGCAAATATCACCTGGAAATCAGTTCGCCTGGTCTGGATTGGCCGCTGACCACCAGTCAAGACTTTATGCGCTATGAGGGAGATTGGCTTAAGGTTAGTTTTACAGATGGTCGACCAGTGCTTGAGGGTGAAAATCTTGGGTTGGATAGTGCAGGGTGCTTGCGTATTGGTACAAAGCATGGTGAGCAGATGGTTGATTTGAAACAAACGCAAAAAATTATCCGTACTATAAATTGGGAAAAGGTTGCAGGAAGACAAAAGCAAAAAAAGTCGAACGCGAAGCAAAAAAGCTAGTATTCATAGAACAAACAAGAAAGTATTGAAGGGTTGATGACATGAACGCAGATATGTTGGCAGTAGCAGATGCGGTAGCACGGGAAAAATCAGTGGATCGAGAGCTGGTGCTTGAATCCATGGAGCAGGCATTGAAAACAGCCGCGCGCCGTACTTATGGCACCAAGGCTATAGAGGTAAATATTGATCGTCTAACAGGTGATATTGCTTTGTTTCATGTGCGCACAGTGGTGGGAGAGGTTGAAGATGAAGAAAATGAACTCACACTTGAAGAAGCTAAAGCAATAGATCCAGATGCGGACATAGGTTCAACATTCAAGGAACCATTGAAGCCTATTGAGCTGGATCGTGTGGCGGCACAAACAGCAAAGCAGGTGATCAACCAAAAAATCCGCGAAGCTGAGCGAGCGCAGGTGGTTGCAGAATATGAGCCACGGGTGGGAGAAATTGTTGTTGGTATTGTCAAGCGGGTTGAACGCGGTAATGTTTATGTTGATTTGGGGCGTGGTGAAGGTGTGATGTACCGTGAAGACTTGTTGCCACGAGAGTCTTTTCGTCAGGGTGATCGGGTTCGCACATATTTGCGAGAAGTGCGTAATCAACCCAAAGGCGCGCTTGTATATTTATCGCGAGCTGACGCAGGTATGGTGCTTAAGCTTTTTGAACAAGAGGTGCCAGAAATTCAAGATGGTATAGTGGCAATTCAGGCGATTTCTCGTGATCCTGGTTCGCGTAGCAAAATTGCTGTGATTTCCACAGATGTAGGCGTTGATCCAGTGGGGGCATGTGTGGGTATGCGCGGTGCTCGTGTGCAAGCTGTTGTCAATGAGCTGCATGGCGAAAAGATTGATATTATCGAGTGGACAGAAGATCCTGCGACATTTGTCGTCAATGCTCTGGCGCCAGCAGAAATTGAGCGTGTTTTGGTGGATGAAGACTCCAAAACCATTGAAGTGGCAGTAGCGGAAGATCAGCTTGCCATCGCGATTGGTCGTCGTGGTCAAAATGTGCGTCTGGCTTCAGAGCTTACTGGCTGGAATGTTGAAATCATGACCTTGGGTGACGAGGCGGAAAAACGAGCAGCTGAAGTTCAGGCGGCAAAAGATGAGTTTATGTCTGGGCTTGATATTGATGAAGACTTTTCATTGTTGCTTATTGCTGAAGGTTTCATGTCGCTTTCAGATTTGGCATATTGTGATATTGCGGAGCTTATTGCCATTGAAGGCATGGAAGAGGAACTGGCGGAAGAGTTGCAAAAGCGCGCGCGTGATAGCCTGTTGAATATGGCGCTGGAAGAAGAAAGTGATGAACCATTGGTGGCGTTGATGGATGTTGAAGGTATGACCAGTGATATTGCGGAAGCCTTAACCCTACAAGGTATTTTAACTGCCAATGCTTTGGCGGATGCAGCAAGTGATGACATACAGCCTATTGAAGGTTTGGAAGAAAGTCGTTTGAATGAATTTATCATTGCGGCTAGGGAAGCCTGTGGGTGGTTCAAAGGTTAATTTGGGTTTGCCGCGTAAAAAACATGCTGAACGCACATGCTTTGCGTGTCGGAAAGTACAAGACAAAAGGCATTTGATGCGTTTGGTGGTGGATGAGCAAGGTGTGATTTGGCCAGACCTCTCTGCCAAGCTTCCAGGGCGAGGAGCGTATCTTTGCTTGGAAGAGCATTGTCTGAAGAAGATGTCGGATAAGCGATTGCGCGTCTTGCGGCGTGACTTTTCGCCGCAGTTGCCACAGTGGGATGTGTTGCAAATGCGTATGTTTGATATGCTGTCGCAGCGTTTGCTTCAATTGTTGAAAGGTATGAAGCGCGGTGCAGTCATAGGGCGGGATGCGGTGATGCATCAAATGTGGGAGAAAAAGCCGTTATTGGTTTTGCTGGCATCGGACGCAGGTGATGCTTTGGTTAGGCAAATTCATGATGCGGTACAAAAGCGCACGCAAAGGGAGGCAACCCCTGCGCGAGGTGCGACAATCATGACTTCATTGCTTGATGCTCAAGCTTTGGGGGCAGTGTTGGGTAGGAAAAAAATATCAGTTGTGGCTTTTTTTGAAGATAATCCTTTACAGAAGCTACAGCAAATTTGTGTTTGGCAGCAGCGGCTTAAGGCTGTTGCTTGCAGGCGATAAGGAAACAAGGTAACACATGGCTAATAAACGCGTACTTGATTTGGCAAAAGATTTGGGGGTGTCTGTAGATGATGTGCAGCGCGCCGCAAGACACTGTGGGGTAATGGTCACAGGGCCAACCAGCAGTTTGGACAGTGATGATATATCCAAGCTGACAGCGGCATTGAAAAACAAAGATAAAAAAGTTGGTGGTAAAACATTAACTTTAGGCAAAACACTGTCTTTAGGGCGCCATACGAGTGAAAGCAGTCGTCATTCAGTCGAAGTACAGGTGCGTAGGCGGCGTGGCCGAGTGGTTCAAGCCGCGATATCACCTAGGGTCGAGCCCAAGAAAGCGGTGCTAACCAAGCCTACAATGGTAGCCAAGCCCACAATGTCTGCCAAGCCCACAGTGGCAACCAAACCCACAGTGGCAGCCAAGGTGTCAGAGTCTGCTGGAAAAACTGTTGCGACCAAGCCTGCGACAACACAAGCGGTAGAGTCATCCAAGCAAGCTACAGCAACGAAGGCGACAGCAACGAAAGCCAAACCTTTGGCTAAAGCAGCGAAAACGCCAGCACAACTTGCGGCTGAAAAAATTGCAGACAACAAGGCTAAAGCATCTGATAAGCAGTCAGCGCAGCGACAACAGCACCGTACAGTGCAGGTGCAGCACGCAACCAGGCAGCCAAGAAGACAAAGTCGTACCCAGAAGAGTGAAAGCTTGCCCCAAAGAGCGCCAAACCAACAAAGAGATAATAAGCAAGCTGCGCAGCCTAAGCAAGCTGGTGGACCACGCACAACCATTCGTTCAGGGCTAACGCCTGCACAGATTGCAGCCAAAAAAGCACCACGCTCATCGATTAAGCAAATTGAAGAAAAGATTACCAAAGAGCGTAAGCAACAGCGGCAGAATCGCACGCAAGCACAGCGCAGTAACCAGCGAACTGGTGGTGCAGCATCTGGGAGTATGACACCGAGAAGGTCGCCATCGGTAGCAGTTGCTCCAGTAGAGCAGCCGGCTGCGCCAACAGGGCAAAAACGTCGCCCAGCAGGTGGGCAAAAGCATCAAAAGCGCCGCTTAACACCAGCAGAAAAAGCTGCGCGGCGAGATTATTCATCCAAGCGTCATGAGTCGTTAACACCAGAGCAAGAAGAGCGGATGGCGCGTTTGGCAAAAGGCGCAAGCCGTAGAAAACAGAAAAAAACCATCACCAAAGATGATGCCGCATTTGTTGTGCGTGAAGTGGAAGTGATGGAAGGCATTATTGTCTCGGATTTGGCTGCAAAAATGGCAGTTAAAGCGGCAGATTTAGTGAAGAAGCTGTTTGAAATGGGGCAGATGATTACCATCAATGACGCATTGGATGCGGATACTGCGATATTGATTGTTGAAGAGTTTGGACATAAGCCCAAGCTTATCAATGAAGCTGCGGTGGAAGATATATTGCTTGAAGAAACAGAAGAAGATGAGGAGGCACTAAGCCCTCGTCCACCTGTGGTCGTGGTGATGGGGCATGTGGACCACGGTAAAACATCCATTCTTGACGCACTTCGCAAAGCATCTGTTGCTGCTGGTGAGGCAGGTGGCATCACACAACATATTGGTGCATATATGGTTAAGCTGGGTGGAGGGGAACGTGTTGTCTTTGTGGACACACCTGGTCACGAAGCCTTCACAGGTTTGCGCGCGCGCGGAGCCAACTTGACTGATGTGGCTGTGCTTGTGGTGGCAGCTGATGATGGCGTGATGCCGCAAACTGTTGAAGCTTTGAACCATGCGCGTTCGGCAGGTGTGCCTATTATTGTTGCTGTGAACAAAATGGATAAGGAAGGTGCAGATCCCGAAATGGTGAAGCGCCAACTGGCGGAACACGAAGTTGTGCCAGAAGATTGGGGTGGTGATACGATTTTTGTGAATGTATCAGCGCATACTGGGGAAGGCTTGGATGAACTGCTGGAAATGCTGGCATTGCAAACTGAAATCTTGGAATTGCGTGCAAATCCAAATCGCTCGGGTCGAGGTGTGGTGATTGAGTCTCGCCTTGATAAAGGGCGCGGTCCTGTGGCAACGGTGTTGGTTCAAAATGGTACATTCAAAAAAGGTGACACGGTTGTGGTTGGTTCAGTGATGGGGCGTATTCGTGCCATTGTGGATGAAAATGGTGTGCAGCATAAAACAGCGGGACCATCGATTCCATTTGAGTTGATTGGCTTGAAAGAAGTGCCTGAAGCAGGTCTTGAAATTGTGGCTGTTGAAAATGAGCGGCAAGCCAAAGATATTGTAAGCTACCGTAAGGAAAAGGAACGCCAGCAAGGTGTGACCAGTGATAAGCGAGCAAGTCTTGATGAGTTGTTTGCTAGTATGTCAAGTGGTGTTGCGGAAGTGCCAGTATTGATTAAAGGTGATGTAACTGGTTCTGTGGAAGCTATGGCGGAGTCTTTAATTAAAGCTGGTACGGATGAAGTGAAAGTAAAAGTGATTCATAAAGCCATTGGCGGTATTACGGAATCGGATGTCATGCTGGCTGCGGCATCCAATGCGATTGTGATTGGCTTTAATGTTCGCCCTGAGGCCAAAGCCAAGAAGCTGGCAGCCCAAGAAGGGGTGGATATTCGCTTCTATAAAGTGATTTATGATGCCATTGATGAGGTTAAAGCGGCAATGGCAGGCAAGCTCTCGCCTGATGAGGTCGAAAAAGTCACAGGATCAGCAGAAGTTCGTGAGGTCTTTATGGCACCTAAAGTTGGGGCGGTTGCTGGGTGTTATATTACGGAAGGCTTTGTTGCGCGTGGCTCCAAGGTACGGGTGCTTCGCGAAGGTGTGTTGATTTATGATGGCAACTTGGCTTCTTTGCGTCGCTTCAAAGATGATGTGAAAGAAGTGAAAGCAGGTTATGAGTGTGGTATTGGCGTTGAGAACTTCAATGATATAAAAGAAGGTGATACCTTTGAGTTTTATGTTATTGAGGAAGTTGCAGCTACTTTGTAAATCGCCATGAAAACTGCCAAGTCTCCTGCGCTGAGTCGCTTTCAAACGGATTACCATCGCTTGTTGACGACGCTTCTTTTGCGCGAAGTTGAAGATCCGCTATTGTTGGGCATTAGCTTGACACGATTGGATTTGGCGGATGCAAAGGGTCATGCCATTGCATATATACACAGCATGATGCCCGTGGACAAACAAGAGTGTGTGAAGCGCTTAAACCAATTAAGCCCGCATTTGTCGCACTTGTTGCGCAAGGCGATGTCTAAGAAGCAACTTCCTGAGCTGATTTTTCGTTGGGATGATGCCTTGGATAAGACACACCGTGTTATTGACACGATACAAAGCATTCAATGATTTTATTTCCTGATGAATCATGGCAACCTGTTGTAGAGCAGCTTCAGCGTGCCAGGCATGTTATGTTAACCACGCATTGTAATTCGGATGCGGATGGCATTGGCTCTGAGCTTGCTTTGTTTCACACTTTGCAAGATATGGGTGTGAAGGTATCCATGTTCAATTGTGATGTTGTTCCTCGTATTTGCCAATATTTGCCTGGATCCGAATTGATTCAAGTGGGTAAGGCGCCAAATGTTTCCACAGTTGACACCATCGTTGCCCTTGATGCAGGTGCTAAATCTCGCTTGGGCTTTGCTGATGCGTTGTTTGACGGTAAGGTTTTAATCAATATCGACCATCATGCAAGCAATCCGCGATATGGGGACTTGAATGTCGTCAATGCGGATTATTGTGCGACAGGATCCATGGTATTTGATTTGATTCAACATTTGGGGCAGCCGCTTAGTGTCAATAGTGCAAAAGCTATATATGCTGCCGTTTTGACAGACACATCAAGCTTTCAGTTGGGTAGAGTCAATGCCGAAGTGCACCGCATGACAGCAGAACTGATTGAGGCAGGCGCTAACCCCGAAGAAGCAGCTAATGCGATTTACAATAGCCAACCCGTTGCGCGTTTAAGATTACTAACCCTTGCTTTGCAAACACTTTCACTGGATCATGATGGTCGCTCAGCCTGGATGCACATCACCCAGGATATGCAACACGAAGTTCATGCAGATCATGAAGATAGCGAAGGCTTTATTGATGTAAGCCGAAGTATTCATGGTGTGGAGGTGGTGGTATTTATCCGCCCCAGCCGTGATACACACCGTTGGAAAGTGAGCTTTCGTGGTAAGTCTGGATGTGATGTGGGTGCTGTGGCGGCACAATTGGGCGGTGGTGGGCACAAATATGCGGCAGGTTGTACAGTGTCGGGTAGCCTAGAAGAAGTGTATGATAAGGTTCGCGCTGTTGTGAATCATGTCTTTGCTTCATGAATAAAAGTCTGCATCCTTGTGGTGTGATTTTTCTAGATAAACCTAAAGGTTGGAGTTCGCGCCAAGCTGTGAATCGTGTTATTCATCTTTTTGCAAAACCAGAGCAAAAAAATAGAAGGCGGCGTTTGAAAGCGGGGCACACGGGCACGCTTGACCCATTGGCAACGGGTATGCTGCCTATATTGTTGGGTGATGCGACGCGCTTTTCGGATATGGGCTTATCTGCCCAAAAAAGTTATGAAGTGACCTTTGATTTATCGTTCCAAACCGAGACTTTGGATTTGGAAGGTGAAGTGACTTCACGATTTGAACATGTGGGTGTTACGCAGGCAGAGTTGGAGAGCATACTCCAGGGTTTCCAGGGTAAGCAACTACAAGTTCCACCTGTATACTCGGCAATCAGAGTTGGTGGCAAGCGTGCGCATGTGAAAGTACGGTGTGGTGAGCATGTACAGCTTTCACCCCGAGAAGTTGAAGTGTATCGGATTCAGTTGCTTGCTTTTGAGGGTTCAAAGGTCACTATGGAAGTAGATTGTAGCAAAGGCACATATATTCGCGCTTTGGTAAGGGATATTGGATTGGCCCTTGGCTATGGTGGTTGTGTCACTGATCTTAGGCGTACCAGCACCGGGGGGTGGTCAACACAGATGATGGTGACACCAGCAGATCTGGAAGAGAAGAAAGAAGCTTGTATTCTCCCATTGCGGTTATGGTTGAAAGATTTGCCATCCGTTGAGTTAACAGCCGTTGAAGCAAAACGCTTTGTGCAAGGGCAGCGTTTACCGTGGGTCAATGAAATGGAAAATCAAGCGTTGTGCTGTATTGTTTATGATGATTTGGTGTTGGGTACGGCAATATACCAGCAGAAAGGTCGGGGTGTGTTGCAGCCTAAGCATGTGTTACCGAGTGTGCAGGAGATGCTGAGATGAGTAAGGATTTATGGATTGGGCTTGTTGCTGGCTTTGTTGTGGGTATGTTGGTGATGTCACAGATGAGCGAGGAAAGTCACCAGGCTAAGGCAAGCCAGACTGTTCAGTATCATAGCAGTACAATAAAGAAGGAGCAAAATATGAGTGAACATCCTATAGTAAAAATGGAGTTGGAAACAGGTGTGGTAACCATGGAGTTGTACCCTGATGTTGCCCCGAAAACCGTGGCAAGCTTCAAGAAACTTGTGGAGCAAGGGTTTTATGATGGTTTAACCTTTCATCGCGTGATTCCAGGTTTTATGGCACAAGGTGGCGACCCTGAAGGCACAGGTATGGGTGGGCCTGGCTTTACCATTCCTGCCGAGTTTAATGACAAAAAGCATGTCCGAGGAACATTGGCAATGGCGCGTTCTGCCGATCCTGATTCAGCAGGTAGCCAATTTTATATTTGCTATGCCCCGCAACCCCACCTGGATGGTCAGTATACCATTTTTGGACAAGTCCTTGATGGTATGGAGCATGTTGATGCTTTGCGTAATGGTAGTAAAATTATCAAAATGACATTGGTTGGAGAATAAGAACCATGACAGAGCAAGATATGCTGCAAATGTATGAAGATGCAGGTGCATTATTAAGCGGGCACTTTGTGCTCTCCAGCGGCAGGCATTCTGCGCATTATTTGCAATCTGCACTGGTGCTTATGCACCCACAGCATGCAACAACCTTGGCAGCTGAATTGATTAAAGCCATTGATGCTGACGACTACGATATGGTCGTGTCACCTGCTATTGGTGGCTTGGTCATTGGGCAAGAGGTTGCGCGTCAACTGAATAAACCATTTATTTTTACGGAACGCAAAGAAGGTGAAATGCAAATGCGCCGTGGCTTTGTTATTACCAAGGGAGCAAAGCTTTTGGTGGTTGAAGATGTGATTACTACGGGCGGCTCGGTGCGAGAGTGTATTGAAGTGGTGCGAGGCTTTGGCGGTGAGCCTGTAACGATACTGGCAGTGGTGGACAGAGCGCCAGCTCAAGAGGGGCGTTTTGATATTCCACACCATACGGTGATTCACCTGGATGTGGAGACATTTGATGCGGATCATTGCCCCATGTGTAAAGAAGGCATACCCGCCATCAAACCGGGTAGCCGGGGTAACATCTAGTGGCATCTGTAACAACCAGCCCGGTGATTCGTTGCTTTCCTTTTGGAGGCGTAGGCGAGTTTGGTAAAAATATGATGGTGTATGCCATTGATGATGAAGCCATTATTGTGGATATTGGTTTGGGCTTTCCTGATGCAGGGCAACATGGTATCAATATCACGATTCCTGATATTTCAGCCTTGGATGAACTAGGCTTAAAGATTCATGGTATTGTGCTTACGCATGGTCATGAAGACCATATTGGTGGTTTGCCCTTTATTTTGCCTAAGCTAAAGCTTCCAGTTTGGGGAACCCCCATTACCTTGGCACTGGTAAAGCATAAAATGGCTGAGACCAACTATAAGCCTGAGTTTTT
>JALSGX010000155.1 GCA_026982535.1 Ghiorsea sp.
ATTGTGCCGCAGCTTTGATTGCCAGCGCCAAACAACTTGGACACGCACTCATTTTGGTCGGGCATGTGACCAAAGATGGTAGCATTGCTGGCCCTAGAGTGTTGGAACACATGGTGGATGCGGTGCTGTATTTTGAAGGTGATAGGGGGCATAACCACCGTGTGCTGAGAGCCGTAAAAAATCGTTTTGGTCCTGCGGGTGAGATTGGCGTGTTTGAAATGAGTGACAAAGGGTTAACGGGCATCCGTGATGCATCACGTTTGTTTTTGGCTGAAAGAGCTGTGGATGTACCGGGTTCGGTCGTGGTCGCATGTATGGAAGGTACGCGCCCAATTTTGGTGGAAATCCAAGCTTTGGTTGCGCCAACAGTGTATGCCACACCCAAACGCTCAACCGTGGGTGTGGATGCCAATCGTGTGGCGATGTTGACGGCTGTGTTGGAGCGGCGCGTGGGTATTCCACTTGGCACACAAGATATTTATGTGAATGTAGTGGGGGGCGTGAAGCTTTCTGAGCCTGCATCTGACCTTGGCGTGGTCTTGGCAATCCTTTCCGCATTCCAAGAGAAAGCTTTACCTTCTGATTTAGTGGTATTTGGCGAAATTGGTTTGACGGGCGAAATTCGAGCCGTGGGTGCGCCTGAAATCAGAGCTAAAGAAGCTGCTAATTTAGGCTTTTCGCAACTGCTTTTACCACAAGGAAACAATACAAGAGTGCAGGAAGCCAATATCGCTGCTATCCTGCGCACATCACAACAAGACAATGGGTGGCAAACCATGCCGGCAAAGCATTTGAGCCAAGCAGTACAGCTCGCATTTTAGGTCATAATAAATGAACTTTTTTGATTACATCTTGATTACTATCGTGGGTCTATCCATGGTGTTATCCCTTTGGCGCGGATTTGTGCGCGAAATCATCTCACTTGTTGGGCTTGTACTTGCCTTCTTTTTAGCCAGCCGCTTTGCGGGTGATGCCAGCGGTTTGCTCGACCAATGGATTACCCAAAATAACCTCGCCAATATCGCAGCCTTTGTACTTATTTTTGTCTTGGTCATGTTCGCAGTTGGCATGGTTGGGTTTATTGTGCGCAAACTGGTTGATTTAGCCGCTTTAACCGCAACAGACCGCACATTGGGCATGTTTTTCGGTGCAGCGCGTGGCTTTTTATTGATTGGCACTGCGTTTTTAATGTACACCGCCTATGCCAAACCCGACCAACCTTGGATGCAAAAAAGTGCGCTCACCCCATATGCTATCCAACTAAGTGAATTTATTGGTAAAACCATCCCGTCTGACTATCCGTTTTCCACCCAAGAAGGTGGGGCAGCACCTGAAATTCCTTCAGCAGGGGACATGATGAAAACCGCTGTGGATAAAGCCAAAGATAGCATCACCGAACAAGACCAAGAAGCCATGAAAGAACTACTGATGAACACCCTCAAGGATAATCAACCATGACCAGCCCTGCGAACAATACCTGCGTAGAAACCCATTATGATGATGACCATTTTCGTGATGAATGCGGGGTATTTGGTGTTTTAAATCATCCCGAAGCTGCCAACTTAACTTACCTTGGGCTTTATGCACAACAGCACCGCGGGCAAGAGTCCACAGGTATTGTATCCACTGACGGCACCAACTTTAACAACCACCGTGGTATGGGTTTGGTCTCCGATGTGTATCAAAAAGAAGATATTGTGAAATTGGAAGGCCGCAATGCGATTGGGCATGTGCGTTATTCAACAGCAGGTGACTTAGGCTTGCGCAACTGCCAGCCATTTATGTATCAGTATGCCCACGGTGGTATCGCCATGTGTCACAATGGTAATATTGTGAATGCTGAAGAGCTTAGAAAAGGGCTTGAAAAAGAAGGCTCTATTTTCCAATCTACATCCGATACCGAAGT
>JALSGX010000156.1 GCA_026982535.1 Ghiorsea sp.
AATACCTTACACCACAGTGGTTCAGGCAACATGGGTTTGATTTTCAAATGAACTGGGATTTGTTTCAACTGCACATCACAACCCCCACAGAACTACGAAAACACCAAAGCATCAGCTTGAATCCAAAGCAATACCCTCTCATTGACAAGCCCAGTGCTTACCTCAATCTAAGCACCAGCATATGGCAAGACGACACTTGGAAGCTTGGCAGTGAACTATCTTACCAGCACCAGAATCATCGCTTCCTAGCAAGACCCTATTGGACAGAAAAAGGCTTTGCTGACAATCCATTTATCCAATGGAAATATGATAAACACAATCAAGCATGGTCGCTGGGTTCCATCCAGGCATCATGGCTACCTGCTGTTGCTGCCACGCCTATGTATGGTGGATTCTATGCCTACAACTTTCGCCCGCAGCAAGCACAAAGCCAATTGTATCACAAAACCCTAACACTTACCGCACCTGCAAACATCCGTATTTATAAAAATAATCAACTCATCGCCTTAAAACGGCTCCATGCGGGTGTCTATGAATTAAACAACCTGCAACTGATTGAACAATTTAGCGACATCAAAATCATCATTCAATATGATGATGGTCATCAGGAAACTTTAACCGATCAATATTTTATGAATTGGGAGTGGTTGCAAGGCAATACATGGGGCTGGGCAATGGCTGCGGGCAAGGATACAACCAGCGAAATAAAAAACCTGTGGTTTGACATACGCTATGCGCTCAATGATGACTTGACATTAGGCACTTGGTTTGCCACACAAAAAGATAATAAAGGTCTTGCTTTCTTAACCCGTTGGAGGCATGGCAACACCCTGTTTTCTACAGATATTGGCATCACCAATCACAACTTGCTAACTAATGGCGAGGTTCAGTATTTCTTTTCTTCAGGCACCATGCGAGCCTACAGTCACACATCATTAACCAATCAAACCAATGCTGGCATCAGCCTTAACGCTATGGGCGCAACACTAGGCATGGATATTAGCCCAAACCAAAGCACACAATATCTACGCTACAGCAACAACTTTGCCCAACATTGGCTTGCTATTGCTGAAGTTCAAAAAAGCACATGGCATACGACCAAATCAGACCTTGCTTTCTCATTAACCATACAATGGTTTCCCAACCAAAGCCTTGAAGCTTCTACACAATTTAGTCAGGAAGGCAGCCATCTCTATGCGGCATGGAACCAATCATACCCAATGGACAGGGTTAGTGGTGCAATCAGTTACAATCAAACAAAACAACAACAAAATACCATTGCTGAATTGCAATATGAACATGATCGCTGGGGCAAAGCGAGGATAGAGTGGAGCACGGCATCCAAATTAGGGCTGCATGGCTCTGCTGCCTTGGCAATGGTGGATGGTCAATGGGCATGGGGAAAGCCCATACATAGCAGCTTCGCCATCACAACGATCGACCATACCCATATCCAACAGCCCATCCATGCGTCTATCAACCATGAGACAAAAACCATACAGCCTACCCCCCTGCTTAGTACATTACCCAGTGAGAGTAATATCCAGATTCAATTTGATAACAGCAACCTTCCCATAGGCTGGTTCATCGTGCCAGAGTTTCAGCATTTTCAACTACCCAAAGCTGGTGGCACATATATCGCTGCTCATGTGCAAAAGAATATCGCTATGATGGGAAAACTGGTTTTACCTTCTGGAAAAGCTGCCAAGTACAAATCTTTACTTATTTACACCCCAAATGAAAACACCATCCGTTCCATCAGTGGTGCTACAGGAACCATCTTTTTAGAAAATGTCACCAAGGGTAAGCACCTGATCACCATCAATGCTGCAGGTAGGCAATACATCGCATCATTTACCGTGCCACATGATGCGCCCAGCTTGTGGCAAGCTGGAACCATTCAGCTTCTTGAACAATAATAATTAGAGCTTGCTCAAAAAGTTTAAGGGTTGTTTTATTGCTTATTTGAACCACAGTATCCGCAAGGGGTAGGATCGAAAACCTTGCAAGCAACACAATAGAAAATGATTATATATGCCAATATATCAATGACTTAGGTCTTTTTTAGTTAGAACTTACGCAAAAAGTGCTACCCAAGGTCTTATTCAAATTGGAAGCGAGGCTTTAGCCTCGCCTTTCTGAATCCACATGCTAACTTTGGCTTGTTTTTTTTTGGTAAAAACTTACACCTACTCACATTAAAGGCGAGGCTAAAGCCTCACTTCCTGTGAGCACAACAGAACAAGGTTCAAGTCATGTGCAAGCCTTTGACGACAAACACCCTTAAAACCTTGCACTTCATACAGCGGAAGCATCATATTATACCAATATATCAATAGCTTAGGTCTTTTTTAGTTAAACCTATTACACCATATCAAACACAAAAAACACTAACCTTTAGCACAGCGAAAACCAATTTTGGAAGAATGACTGTGCTTAGGCACAAAGGATCGTCGTGAAGGGCGAACAGCTTCTGGCAAATTCATCCACGAACCACCTTTAACCACTATCTCACCCTGTCGCTGTTGTGAAGATGTCCATTGCCACACATTACCACCCATATCATACAACCCTGCACGATTCGCTGGAAAGGATGCCACAGGCGATAATTGATCCCATTGGTCAGCACCTGCGGTTCCTAACACATTTGCCATGCCTTTTTTATAAGTGCTCCCCCACCAAAAAACAGTGCTTGTCCCCGCTCTTGCTGCTGCTTCCCATTCCTCTTCTGTTGGTAAGCGATAAGGAAGTGCTGTGACTTCACCTAACCATGAACAATATGCCTCTGCCCCATCATACGAAATATGCGTCATGGGTAATGACCCTGAACCATACCGAGCAGACCAGTGACCATCGATAATGTTTAACTTTGCTTTAGCCGCATTAAAAAAATCTTGTTTGTGCGTTTTCTTTGCATTCAAAAACAATGCAAACTGTTCTACAGTGACCAGGTTCTTAGCAAGATAAAATGTATTCAAATGTGCTTGGTATGCTTTTTTTTCATTATCTTTCGCCATACCATCGCCACTGACTACACCCAAGTTCACCTTACCCGCATCAAACTTCACCATACGAGGGCAATATGAACAATCCTGATAGACAAGGTTCTTCTTCACCTTATGCACTACCTTAGTCACCTTAGGTTGGCTCGTTTTAGCATGCATCATTTTCTGTTTTTCCAAATGTTCAAGTTTCTTTTTTGCCAATTCCTCAGCTTGAATGGACTCAAGCAAAGGGTTCACCCAAGGTCGGCTTTGCCAAGTCGCTTCCATGTCGGCAAGATACATTTTCAAAGCCAACATACCTTCAGAGGCATATATGTGTTGTGCTGCACTTCTTATCTTCTTGTCTAACGCCTGAATAAACAAAGGATCTTCCACGCCAAGTTTCTCTGCTTTGCGATATAAAAAGTAAGCACTATCATGCTTGGAAAACAGATTCCCTGCTTCAAGTGCAGCATAAGCTTCTGTTAAATAATCATGAGCAGACCTGATCGCCAAAGCTTGTGTATAATCATCCTGGCTGAACCATGTATCATCAAACAAAAACTCTGGCTCTAAACGCAAATAAAGCGACCCCTTTGTTTCTGGTATCTGGATATCCCGTTTTGCAACAAATCGCTTATGGTCGGATACCTTTTTCACAAGGTATAGCTCATGCTTACCTTCGCTTAAATCTGCCAGTTCCAAGGGTGTTTTCCCTCTTGCTTGACCATCCACATAAACCACAGCCTCAGTTTTATCACTACGGATAATCAATGACTCTTCAATGCTCAACAAATACCCCGTCCCTATGGCGGCAACCGTAGCCAACCCCAAAAAAAGCTTTCCCCATACAGGCTTGGAAACATGTTCACGCTTTTCTTTAACATCTGATTTTTTTATAGCTTCTGTAGAGTCCAAAATATTTGCAATGATGGACTCTTCTTTATCCTGTTCGCTGACAACAGGGACGCTGAGTGCAGGTAGCTTTTGAATCTCAGGCTTGGCTAAAAGCGCTTTGATAATTTGCACCACACTAGCCGAAGAAGGTCTGTCCCTGGCATCCTTGCTACACATGCTATCCAACAAGGGCTGCAATTGCGCATGTGTTTCGGGAAGTTTAGGTACATCAGCCTTAACATGTTGCACCACCACATCGACAGCAGTCTTGCCAGTATAAATGTTTTTACCCGTAATAAGCTTAAAAAGCACTGTGCCCAATGCGTATATATCAGATTTTTCTGTTAAATGTTTACCCATCACCTGCTCTGGTGACATAAACGAAGGACTGCCCAAAACATTGCCATCACGAGTTAGATCTTGAGAATCAAAGCTTTTTGCAATACCAAAATCAATCAAAAGCACGCGTTTGCTTTTTTGATCCAGTACCAAGTTCTGAGGCTTCACATCCCTATGCACAATGCCTTTTCGATGCACATATTCAAGCCCTCGTGCAGCTTGCATCACTATAGATAATGCTATAGCTGGAGAGAAAACGCCTTTTTTCTTCAATAAATCATGAATTTCAATGCCCTTAACCAGTTGCATCACCATATACAAGCTACCATCTGCACACTGACCAGCCGTATATATTTTCACAATGTTATCATGCGTGATACCAGACATGATTTTAACTTCACGCAAAAATCGCTTCTTATTCTGTGCATTGGATAAATGGCTATGCATCACTTTAATAGCCACTTCTCTATTATGTTTTAAGTCTATTGCGGAAAAAACCCTCCCCATACTTCCTGCGGCAAGAAACTGAAGGATTTTATAGCCTTGAATATGAGGATAAGATGTATCAATGCTTTTTGTTTTGTTCATTACCCTCTCATAACTCACATCAATATTATCCTCCCACACGGTAACGCCATGCGGTCAAGAATCAACAAGAAAAAGACTGTAAGTATTTCCACTTACAGCCTTTTCATGGTCTCAAAGCATCAGTTTAAGACTTTTTAGAGCTTGCACGCTTGCGCTCGTGTTCCTTGAGTAAACGCTTACGCAAACGAATATTTTTCGGCGTAATTTCCACCAATTCATCATCGGCAATAAACTCAATCGCGCGCTCAAGCGACAGGTTTAGCGGCGGCACCAAATCCACTTTTTCATCCGAGCCTGATGCACGCACATTGGTCAGCTTTTTCTCTTTGGTTGGGTTGACCACTAAATCGGTATCACGGCTATGAATCCCAATAATCATACCCTCGTAAACCTTCACGCCACCACCTACGAACAACTTGCCGCGCTCTTGAATCTTCCACAACGCAAAGGGCACGGTTTCACCATCTGTCATCGAAACCAACACACCATTGGAGCGACCCGGAAGCTGCCCCACAAACTCACCATACGAATGAAACACATGATTCATCGTGCCAGTACCACGGGTATCGGTTAAAAACTCAGAAGTATAACCAATCAAACCACGGGTGGGGCACATGAACTCGATGCGGGTCATGCCATCATCAGCCGTTTCCATGCTGGTCATTTCTGCGCCTCGTTTGCCCATTTTTTCAATCACCGTACCTTGATACTCTTGCTCAACATCAATGGTCACATGCTCATAAGGCTCTTGTTTTACGCCATTTTCCTCACGAATAATCACCGTTGGGCGGGATACCGCCATTTCAAAGCCTTCACGGCGCATGTTTTCAAGAAGAATACCAATATGAAGCTCGCCACGACCAGAAATCTTATAAATATCAGCCGAATCGGTTTCTTCGACACGCATGGCAACATTGGTGCGAATTTCCTTGTATAGACGATCACGAATTTGTCGTGTGGTGATAAACTTGCCTTCTTGCCCTGCAAGCGGCGATGTATTGACATGCAACTCCATAGATAGCGTTGGCTCATCCACTTTCATAACAGGCAAAGGCATGGGGTTGTCTTTGTCGGTTATGGTTTCACCAATATTGATATGTTCAATACCTGCAACTGCAATCAACTCGCCCGCTGAAGCCTCTTGAATTTCAATGCGCTCTAAACCTCTAAAGCCAAGCAGCTTAGTCACCTTAAACTTATCTTGTGAGCCATCAGCGTGTACCACGGCCACCTCTTGCCCTGATTTAATCGTACCATTGGCAATGCGCCCGACTACAATGCGCCCAATGTAGTCATCCCAGTCCAAAGTTGTTGCCAGCATTTGTAGTGGTGCTTCTGGATCACCTTTGGGCGGCTCCACATGCTCTAAAATGGTCTCAAACAAGCAGGTCATATTATCTGATTCTTCGGTGTGATCCATCATGGCATAACCATTTTTCGCCGAGGCAAACACCACGGGAAACTCCAATTGCTCATCACTCGCCCCCAATGCTGCAAACAAATCAAATGTTTTATCCACAACCGCATCTGGGTCCGCGCCTTCACGATCAATTTTATTCACAACCACAATCGGCTTCAAACCAAGTGCCAAGGCTTTACCCGTTACAAAGCGTGTTTGCGGCATCGGGCCTTCAGCTGCATCCACCAGCAATACCACACCATCCACCATGTTTAATACGCGCTCTACTTCGCCACCAAAATCCGCATGGCCTGGTGTGTCCACGATGTTGATATGTGTACCGTTGTATGTAATTGCTGTGTTTTTGGCAAGAATGGTAATCCCGCGCTCTTTCTCAATATCATTGGAGTCCATCACGCATGTTTCCAAATCTTCACGCATATCATCCAGCGTACCTGATTGCTTGAGCAACTCATCAACAAGTGTTGTTTTGCCGTGGTCAACATGAGCAATAATGGCGATATTTCTTAAATTACGGGACATAATCTTAACCTCAAATCTCTTTCAAACCCTTCACAGTCGCCTGCAAAAGGCGGCGCATGGTAGCAGGAAGTCCCACAATAGAAAGAAAAGCTGTTTTTCTTTAATTTTTTGGCGCATCTAGCTGACGCAAAGCTTCATAAACTACAATTGCACATGCGTTGGCAAGGTTCAAGGAGCGCACAGGCGCATCATGGCGCATAGGAATGGTCAGCGTATTAATTTCTTGACGAATTGACTCAGGAAGTCCACGAGTTTCAGGGCCAAATACCAACACATCATGGGGGTGATATGATATATCCCAATAACTTCGTTTGGTTTTGGTGGTTAAGCCAAACATTCGTGGTGTGCATGGCAAGTTCTCATCCATCCAGCGTTTTAGGGCATCCCAATCATCATGCTGTTGCACATCAAGATGCTCCCAATAGTCTAGCCCTGCCCTGCGTACCTGCTTTTCCGACAAATCGAAGCCCAAAGGGTGTACCAAGTGCAGTTGGCTGCCCGTGCAAGCGCAAAGCCTTGCGATATTCCCCGTGTTGGGTGGAATTTCTGGTTCAAACAAAACAATATGCAATGGTACTTTCATTTTCTTATCCTATTAAATAACCACTTTTTTGCTCAAGCTAGCAACTTGCTAAAAAAGATACACCCATCTTTACATATACCAAAGTATGATCTATAAAGTTACACGAAGTGTATTCAAAAAGGGTTGATCGAGGGTCTTATGCGCATATTTGCCATTGTTTTTGCTCTACTTCTCATATCTTGCGGGGTAGATACCAGCAACAATTCATCGACAGAAGTGACTATTTCGCTGGGGCAAAGCATTGCAACGGGTGCTATTGGTGCTGCAGGTAGCATTCCTGCTTCTGTCCAATCTGTTTCGGTGGCAGCCATCAGCAATAAAGGCAAAGTTATTGCTGGTCCTACTGTTGCCAATCGCCCTAATTTTACGGTAAAAATAAGAGTCCCCAATGGTAATGGTATTCGCTTTCGCGTTCTTGCTTTTGACACTAAAAATGCACAAGGCATTGTGCTTTATGAAACACTGTCTTCCCCTGTAGACCTTAAAGGTAAGCCTGTTACTTTGCCTGTAAAAATGAGCCTATCCATTGAGGTGATTGCAAGCGCAAGCAATACATTCCGTGGTGGATCAGTGAACTTAACAGGTAAAGTTGCTGGCCAAACACCTGATGCTGCATCACCCCTTATTTGGCAAGCAACAGGAGGCACACTAGCCAACACTGACCCTTATGGTGCGACCAATGTATGGGCTGCACCCAACAGCCTTGGTACTTACACCATTGCAGCGCATATTGATCCTTATGTAAACCCAGACCAAGACCCTAATGTTAAAGGAAAAGTTAAAATTGAGGTCGTCAACCGCAAGCCTCGTATCACAAGCCTGAATACGGCTCCTCTTTCAGTAACGGCAGGTAACCCAACGCCGCTGACCATTACCAACTTTGCTACGGTAGTAGATGATGATGGGGATACACTCACTGTATCAACAAAAAATAAACCAAGCTGGGTACTAATCAACCCAAGCACACCCACAGCTTCTCCACTCACCATAGACATTGGTATTTATCCACCATCCACTGTTGCAGCAGGCAGCTATACTTTCACGCTTCGTGTATCAGATGGCTTTGGCGGCACGATTACTCGAAGCATCAATATCACAGTAACAAGCGCGCCCACAGCGCCTCCCCCACCTGCATTAGATCCCATTCCCAGCCCTAGAAATACTACTCCATCCATCTCTGGTATCACCGTACCTGGTGCCACAGTAGATATTTATGCCAATGGCAGCTTTCTCACATCTACTACTGCAGCAAGCACTACCTCAGGGGAAGTGCCTGCAGGTAGCTTCTTCGCATCCATCACCAGCTTATCTGATGGAACATACAATATCACCGCCTATGCAAGCCTTAACGGCATTCGAAGCAGTGCATCAAATGCGGTCACTTTCGTTTTAGATACTGTACCTCCATCTGTTACCCTCAATCCAGTTCCATCATCCACAAGTACAGACCCATACACCATTAGCGGTACAGTTGAAGCGGGCGCATCTGTCTATATCACTCTAAATGGTATAAATAGCCAGCAAGCAACAGTAACAGGTACAACATGGTCATCTAGTATTGCAGGCACAGGTACACATACCTTTATTGTCTGGGCAGTCGATACAGCACGAAATATACAAGAACTACCACCAACAAGCCTTACTATTAACGCCACCCCTGTATTATCTCTGAGCATCTCCAGCAGCCTTCCTGGTGGCACGCTGGCTGGTAATAGCGTGGATATTCAAGCAAGGCTTGTTGATTTGTATTCAGGTGTACCGACAGTTGGCGCAACCGTCAATTTTGCAACCACAGGCTTGGCAACCCTTTCAGCGACTACAGCAGTCACTGATCCTTATGGCATTGCAACCGTATCTTTAACAGATACATACGCTGAAACGGTATCCGTGACAGCTAGCACGACAGCACCAGCGCTATCTGCTTCTATCGACCAAATCTTTTCTAACAATACAGGACTGAACACCACCGTTTCTGCACTGCCATGCAATGCTGTTTGGGATTTGTATGGCTCGCCATACCTTGTTACAACAACACTAAGCATTGCAGCAGGATGTAGCCTGCAAATTGATCCATATGTAGTTGTGAAGTTCAATTCGGGTGTGGGGCTTAATGCCTTAAATGGCAGCACGCTCAATATCCAAGGGCTACCCAATGCCCCTGTAATTATGACGACGGTGAACGATGATACCTATGCTGGCACATTCCCAAGCTCAACAGGCACACCTGCGCTAGGCTCTTGGGCTGGCATTGATTATCGTTCTGGCTCAGCAGGATCCATCAGTAATTTACAAATGCACTATCCCAATATTGGTTTGGACATCAATAATATTTCACCCAATATCAATAACTTAACCGTTACTGAGTTTAGCACTCATGGGCTATTCTTGAACTCCAACATCAGCCAAACCACAAGCCCTAATATTACAAACCTTGTCTTAAGCACCACACATACAAACAACCGACCTCTTTACCTCTGGGGTACTGCTGCCAATCCAACCGCAGTTGTTGCGCCTGTTATCCATGGTCTCTCCGTCACCACAGCCTCTAACTTTCTCACCTATGGTGCCATTCACCTGGATGGCATTGGTGTCCACCCAAGCATCAGCAATGCAACAGTAACAGGTGGTGCTCATAGCCTGTTTGCAACCAACCATGCAAGCGGAAACTTCAGCAACAGTCTATTTGATGCAGCAACGGCTGAAGCTGTGTATCTCTTTAACAATTATAACGGTGTTATTTCCATCAACAGCACCAACACCATTGACAACACACCTGCGCCTTATGTGATGAATCAAGCATTCCCTGCGACTGATATTTACGCATCACTGGGCGCAGGCGTGGTCGATACATACAGCGTGCATTTGTTGGGCACTTTTTCCGCCCCCAATACCGTGCTCACCCCTGACCCCATGAACACAGGTTCATCCGCTTACCTTGTGAATAGCAGCATATCCATCAATGGCGGATCCCGCATGCAAATCGATCCCTATGCCACCATCAAATTCAAAAGCTTTAGTGGCATCATCGCTCTTAGTGGCGCAATACTGGATATTTATGGGACACCCTTGGCACCTGTAGTGATGACAACCATTGATGACAATACAGTTACGCCCATTCTTCCCACATCTTCAGGCAACCCTGTATATGGCTCTTGGGCTGGTATTGGTTATCATGCTGGCTCCTCAGGCTCTATCAATAATTTGCAAATGCACTACCCCAATATTGGTTTGGATATCAGTGGTACTGCACCCAATATCAATGATTTAACCATCACTGAATTTAATGCATTTGGTTTGTATTTACATTCAGGTTTAAATCAAAGCACCAACCCCAATATTACAGGTCTTGTGTTAAGTACCACGCGCACCAACAACCGACCTCTATACTTGTTAGGAAATGCAACAAATCCGACTTCAATCGTCGCGCCTACCATCAGTGGTACATCCATTACCACAGCCTCAACAGCTTCTGTTTATGGAGCTATTCACCTCGATGGTATAGGTGTTCACCCAAGCATTAGCAATATGACGGTGACAGGTGGTGGTCGCAGTGTTTATGCCACCAACAATGCCAGCGCTATATTCAGCAACAATGTGTTCGACAGTGCTATCAACGAGGCAATTTATCTCAACAACAATGCCAGTGGTGTTATTGCCATGGATAACACTAATATCATTCGTAACACACCTGCGCCTTATGTGATGAATCAGGCTTTCCCGCCCTCTCTTAGCCCAACACTTGGTGCTGGCGTGACTGATACTTCTAGCGTGCATATTTCTGGCTTCTTCAATGGTGTGAATAATATTCTCACCAGCGACCCCATGGGTACAGGAAGTTCCACTTATTTAACCACAGGTACAATCTTGATCCCCAGTGGCTCGCGCTTGCAGATTGACCCTTACACCACAATCAAATTTAATAGTAACCAAGGCATGTTTGTCCAAGCAGGTGGCGTATTGGATATATATGGTGCGCCTTCTGCACCTGTTGTCATGACCACAGTAAACGACGATACAGTTTTGCCTATACTCCCCACATCAACAGGCACCCCTCTATATGGCTCATGGAGCGGCATAAACTTCGAGGCTGGCTCCTCAGGCTCTATCAACAATTTGCAAATGCATTACCCCAATATTGGTTTGGACATCAACAACACTTCGCCCAATATCAATAACTTAACCGTTACAGAGTTTAGTGATATTGGTCTGTATTTATATTCATTCGCAAACCAAAATACTAGCCCCAATATTACAGGTCTTGTGTTAAGCACAACGCATACAAGCAACCGACCAATCTATATGTTCGGCACGGCAGCAGATACAACCGCAGTGGTTGCACCTGTCATCAATGGTACATCCATTACCACAGCGTCAACCAATACAACACGAGGAGCCATTCACCTCTATGGCATTGGTGTCAACCCAAGCATTACCAATATGAACATTGTTGGTGGGGCGCATAGCTTATATATCACCAATAATGCCAGCGGCACATTCACCAACAATGTGTTTGATGGTGCAGCAGCCAGTGCCATTTATTTAGCTAATGGTGCTTCGCCCGCCATCAATGCTTCAAATACTGTGCAAAATACAAGCACTGCCTATGAATTATCGGGGCAACTGTTACCACCATCTGCATCACCAGCCTTGGGTGTGAATGGCGTGAATGTCACAGACCCATATACATTGCATATCACAGGCGTACTTCCAGCAAGTGCTACAGATTATGTGATGAACCCAGACCCGCTTGCTACAGGTAATTCAGTGTATCAAATCACGGGAACCCTTGATATTGCATTAGGTGCAAGGCTAGTTATCAATGCGGGTTCCACGCTAAAAGCTGGTGCCGCTTTGCTCAGAGTGAATAGCGGTGGCACACTGGACATCTATGGCGCAGCAGGACAGCCTGTCACTTTCACATCCATCCATGATGATAGCGTGGGTGGCGATAGCAATGCCAATGGCAATGCAACCACGCCTGCGATAAGAGAGGGTATTTCCTTAACATATAATGCTGGAAGCTTGGGAAGCATGTCGTTCTTTAATATGAAATACAGTGATAGCTTCTCCATCAAATCCGCTATACCCATGAATGATATCAGCCGCTTTGATGGTGGCTTTGGTATGAGTTTTTCAGGGGTGATGAATCAAACAGTTTCCAACCTGCATATTGAGCATAATGGTATTGGTGGTGACACAGCACTTCGTATCACTGGCGTTGGAACCAATCCTGTATTTACAGGTGTCAACACCATTGATAAATATAGCGGTGTACATGAGACTTTAGTTATCAATGGTGGCGCAAACCCAAGCTTGCAAAACTTCACCATCGATAATCATGGCTCGAACCAGCCTGCACTAGCCATTTATGATGCAGGAACAACCCCCCTCATTCAAAACAACACCATACAAAATGCAACCAATGGTGAGGCTGTACGCATTGCTTATGGCGCATCACCAACACTCAGCAACAATATCATTCGCAACTCCAATATTGGGGTTAGCCTTGGTGCAATCAGCAAGGCAGGTGATGTAACTCTCAAAGACAATAAAATTGTCAACAACAACATTGGTATTGATATTACCAACACAACCTCAGCATGGATTGAACATAATTTAATTCGAGGCAACTTGACTCAAGGTATTCAAGTTGGCGGCTTAAACACCGCACCCGGTATTGTGATTCGCAATAACTTAATCGGTGAAAATGGGCAAGGTGTTAGCGTGCTTCAAGATGCAACTGTAGGCACAGACACTTATGCCAA
>JALSGX010000157.1 GCA_026982535.1 Ghiorsea sp.
CAGAGGGGATGCCAGCGTTACCACCGCCGCAGGCAAAACAGCAAGTGCCACCGCATCCGCCAATATCATGGCAGGTGGGCTAAATGTGACCATCACCCCTGCGAAGGCAGTTGTTGAGCCGACTTTGAATAACCGAAGAAGCTGGATGCAAACAGTAGGAGCAAATCAAACATCGGTTATCATTGATGTAAAAGACCCAAACAATCAGCCTGTTACCAATGCACAATTTACCGTATTGGGCGTAGAAACAGTGCCTGGAGCCGAAACCTATGGTGGGCATGACCATGCAACAGACCCCAACAATGTACTAACTAAGCCAACTGGAACATGGGGGGGCAATCAACAACCTTGGCAATGGGCAATATTCAAGCACATACACGGCATCCATGTTTGCTTCTAAAGAACAATTATACACCACTGTGTCATCAGGAGGTTGTGAAGGTTTTGCTGTATCCCAGCCTATTGAAGCTAAGATTCAAGGCTTACAGCCAATCATTTTACCTCTTGGAGGGTTGGTTCACTCGTTTGTTGGTGGCACATGCAAGCATTATGGCGCAACCACACCATGGAGCCCAAACAAATTAGCTGCTTGCAATGGAGTAACAGGTACAAGTAATATATACCTAACACCATTTCGAGAAAACCTTTTGCATCAACTCTTATTTGCTTATGCAAAAGAGTGGAATGCTGGACTTTATATCAATGATGCCAGCTTACCGTTTGGTGGTGCATTTGATACCAATGGTGACTGGGCATATAAGTCGCATAGCAATCATAGGCTTGGCTTGGATGTCGATATTGCGTTGAAAGAAAACATATCTCCCATTAGCACAGCTCCAACAAATATAAGTGGAAAAACACTCAAACGAAAACTCGATAGTATCATTTTAAGCGATCCATTGTTAAAAGGTAAGTGGGTTGCAAGCTTGCATAAAAATCATATTCATTTGAAACCAAACTTTAAGACAGGTAACTGGACGGGGAAATAGACATGCGATTTATCATTGTATTCATAGGGTTAATAACATTTCTTTCAACAGCTCAAGCTAGAGTTTTACCTGGTTGGTTTGACTTGGATGGGCTTCCTGTTCATACGGCCGATGAGGTAGATGTTCAGGTTGATACTTCCGTGATAAAAGTACCTCAAGGTTACAAATATACATATTCCATTACATCCTTGCCCACCAGCTTGCAAAACATTGTTCAGTTTGAAGTGGCCTTATCAGACCCCTACAGTGTTATTGCAGGAAGCGAAGCATCGCCTTGGCCTAGGTCACAGGGGTCTTACCCAAATAAGCCTGGTAGTTTGGCTGCTGCTGACCCATCTTTTGTATATTCTAAAAGCACATTAACGATGTCATGGGTTAATTTTTTCTCATCCTTCACACCTAATACAGTCTTATCGGGCTTTACTTTTATATCCCCATATCCGCCTCGAATTACAGAGGCACATATTCGAGGTGATACAGAAGAGCCTGTATTTCAAGATGAAGAACAAGAACTACCTGAGTTCTACGATCAAACGATTTATGGTCCTGGCAAAATCATCCCAGTGATTGTCCCTGTTAAACCCATCACACCCAATGTCACCGACAATTATTCAGTGGTTGGTTGCGCAGGTGGGATATGCGATGTGCAGCTTGATATTACAGGTCCTCAAGACCCGTATGGCACGGCATACACCTACACTTGGAGCGGTGCATTTGGCACAGCTACAGGTGCAAAACCCCATCGTGCAGCTTGCGGCAGGCACATATCAAGTCTCCGTAGCCGTCAGCGACCCTTACGCCACCTTGGTCACAGCCACCATGCCCATCACCGTAGTTGACCCCAACCCACCTGTTGTTGTGAATCCACCTGCTGGCGGAGGTAATGCTGGGGG
>JALSGX010000158.1 GCA_026982535.1 Ghiorsea sp.
GTGTCCATTCCTGTGATTGGTAATGGTGATATTATTGATGGTGAGTCAGCATTAGAGATGATTCGTCAGAGCAACTGTGATGGTGTGATGATTGGGCGGGCAGTGCAGGGTAATCCTTGGATGTTGGATGAAGTTTATGCGGCGATTATGGGGCTACCCAAACCTGAAGCACCCACAGCCGAAGAGGTTTGGGGCGTGGTGCTTGAACATATGCATCATCTTGCTGATTTTCACGGTGTGAAGCGGGCATCGAAGTTGGTGCGCAGGCATGTGCCTTGGTACAGCAAAGGATTTAGAGGTTCGGCAGATTTTCGAGGGTCTTTTCAGAAGGTATTTGAATGGGACCAACAAATTGAAGCTGCTAAATCTTATTTTTTAGCTGATATACACCATGAAGAAATGGTCGAAGAAAGGGTTGAACAAACAAATAAATCAGGTTTAGACATTGCAGTCTGATTCATCTGCTCAAGTCATGTTTGCAGATTTGCCTGTGTCATGTTTGTTGGTGAATGCGCAGGGTAAAATATTGGCGGCAAATATCTTACTGCAAGAGCATTTGAATGTGTCCGAAAAGCGAATGTTGGGCAAGCATCTTTCCATATTTATATCGCCTGAAAATGAGGTTTCGCGTTTGCTTGAGCGCGCATTAAATGCCGAAACCATATCTTCTGATGCGTTTTACACAGTTGCAGGGCATAGACCCTACACGTTATACGCTTCGCAGCAGGCGGATGGCAATATTTCCGTGGTGTTGATTGCTGAAGGTAATCGCTTGGAAGCAGAGATGCAAAGCAGGCGACATGAAGTGGCAGAAGCGGTGTCACGCATTGCTTTGGAGCGGGCACATGAGATTAAAAACCCCTTGGCAGCATTACGTGGGGCAACGCAATTGCTGAGCGAGCAGGTGAATGATGATGCGCTTGAGATTGTTGAGCACATGCTTGGCGATGTGGATAGAATCAAAGAGCGGGTGGATGGTTTTTTACAAGTTGGTCCACGCGCCAATATCCAGATGCATCCTGTGAATATTCATAAGCTGATTGATGATGTTGTGAAAGAGGTTGGCGACATCAAAATCCAGCGTGTGTTTGACCCCAGCATCCCTCACCTTATTTGCCATGAACGTAGGTTTCGACAAGCCATTGAGAACCTTTGGAGCAATGCTATTGAAGCGGGTTCTGATTTGATTGTTTGGGAGACGCGCATCGAACATGGCGTGACCCTGCCTGAGCATAAAGGTGCGGTGCTTTCGATAAAAATTACCAGCAATGGTGCAGAAATCCCCGAGCATATTCGCGATAAAATGTTTGAACCTTATGTGACGGCGAAGGCGCGTGGTAATGGTTTGGGCTTGAGTATTGTGCAGCAAGTGGTGCAAGAGCATGGGGGTAAGGTTGTAGTCAATAGTGAATTGATGCGCACCTCATTCACGCTGTATTTGCCACTAAAAACGGAGCAAAAGTAGATGTTAAAAGCATTAATTGTTGATGATGATGATGGAATCCGTTGGGTATTGAGCAGGGTGCTCAAAGAGCAAGGGTTTGAAGCCATTGAAGCGGCTAATTTAGCAGCAGCAAAGCAAGCTGTAGTTGAGCATGAATTCAATATTATCTTTTTGGATGTTTTTTTGCCCGATGGCAATGGTATGCAAGCCTTGGAATCCGGTTTGTTTCATGCACCCGTGGTGATGTTGACGGCGGAAACCACCTTTGACCATGCCGTTGAAGCGTATCGCGCTGGAGCGATGGAATATTTGCCCAAACCCTTTGATTTGGATGAAGTACGTGAGCTTGTGCAACGTATTAAACCCAAACCCAAAAAAGCAGTTGTTTCGCGCAATAAAAAAAATGAGGGTTCAGCC
>JALSGX010000159.1 GCA_026982535.1 Ghiorsea sp.
TGGCTGCTTGCTGAACTGTTTGCCGTTGCTCCTGTCCATGAGCTTGTCCGCTACATTCAATCCAAACCCAATGGCATCAATACCCGTCGCGCTTGGTTCTATTATGAGTTTTTGACTGGTGAACAACTGGATATGCCAGACCTTGATTCAACAGTCGGATATGTTGATGCGCTAGATTCAAAAATCTATGTGGTGCGGACAGGGGCACGCATGCAGCGTTATCGGGTACGCAACAATCTTCTTGGCAATCAACACTTCTGCCCTGTTGTGCGCAAAACGGAAGTGCTAAAACAGTATTCGTGGGAAAACCTGCGTGATCATGCGTCAGCAATCGTAAATTCGTATGATGCAGAGACACTGGCACGGGCTGTGAACTACCTTTATACAAAAGAGACACGCTCATCGTTTGCCATTGAACACGAAGAGCCAACGGCAACAAAAATGGAGCGTTTTGGTCAAGCCCTTCAATCCGTGCGCAAGTTTCCGAACCTAGATAAGCAAGCATTGATTGACCTTCAAAGCATCATGCTCGATGAGCGGTTTGCCGCATCAGATTATCGTGATGATCAAAACTATGTCGGTGAAACCGTCGGACGCAGAGAGATATTCCACTTTATTTCACCCAAACCAAAAGATGTGTCACCACTTATGCAGGGGTTGATTGATTTCTTGGCAAGTAGTAATGATATAGACCCTGTGGTTGTGGCAGCTGTGGCATCCTTTGGCTTTGTTTTTATCCACCCCTTTGATGATGGCAATGGCAGAACCCACCGCTATATGATTCATCATACATTGGCGAATCGTGGGGTTACACCTGAAGGTGTGATTTTTCCAGTTTCGGCAACCATGCTAAACCATGTGCATGAATATGATGCGTGCCTCGAATCGTTTTCTCAAGCCATTAAGCCGCTGATTGATTTTGTATCGCATGATGATGCCTCCATCGAAGTGTTGAATGAAACGGTCAACTTATACCGATATTTCGATGCCACACGCATGGCGGAATATCTCTATACATGTGTTGATGCAACCATTGAAGGTGAACTGAAAGTGGAATTGCAAACCGTATCGGCATTTGCACATGCCAGAAAAGCCATTGATGCTGCTTTTGATTTGCCAGAGAAACAGAAGAATCTGTTTCTTAAACTCTGTTGGCAAGGCAAAGGGCAAATATCAAAGGCCAAGAGAAAGTCACATTTTGCTGCGTTTACGGATGATGAAATAGATACGATGCAGCGTCTTGTTGCACCATACTTTGCAGTAGCATCAGGAGAAGGTGAATGAGCCCAGCAGATATGCGACTTAAAACGGAACACGAACCGCGCGACAAAGCTCTTTCACAAACGGTGAGCCAAGCTCAAAATAACCCATCACAATATCTGCAAAATCCTCTTCCAACACCAATTCAGGTGGTATCTCCGCAATGGCGATAAAGTCTTTGCGTTTGAGTTCGTTAATCATGGGATGGTCTTGCGGATAACCTTTGGGTGCGCGTTTGAGGCTTTCACCACTTAAACTAAAATGCTTTTGGAACTTAGCACTGTTGTGTGCGTCCATCCAACTTTGCGGAAATGTATCAATATGCTGGCGAATCAATTTAAGGGCTGGCGCATCAGGATGCCATTTACCCACCCCGATAAACACACAGCTGGGTTCAATATGCACATAAAATCCCGGAGCATGGACATCTTTACCCTGCGCATGACGAAATTGAATGCCAATATTGGTTTTGTAGGGTGTTTTATTCTTAGAAAAACGAACATCCCGATACACCCGCATCAATGAACCGCCCATTTTGCTTGCTTTGGCTACGAAATGCGGTGAAAGCTTTTCAAGTTGCG
>JALSGX010000160.1 GCA_026982535.1 Ghiorsea sp.
AACAAGAGGGGCGCAACCAAGTTGTACACGCTACTTAAGGTTGAAATACTTAGCGCTATACCCTATAAACCCTACCATGGCACAATTTTCTTCCTCCTTTCTCGACGAGGTTCTCTCACGCACCGATTTAGCTGAAATTATTAGTCGCCATGTAGAACTAAAACCTTCAGGCGCAAACCTGGTCGGGCTATGCCCCTTCCACCATGAAAAAACGCCCTCCTTTTCTGTGTCTGTGGACAAACAAATGTATTATTGCTTCGGCTGCGGCAAGGGTGGCAATGCTTATCGTTTCTTGATGGAACACGGTGGTTATACATTCCCCGAAGCTGTTGAGTTTCTGGCACAAAAAGCTGGCATACCTATCCCCGATAGCAAGCCAATCAACCCTAAAGAAGCAGCATACAAACAATATGGTCTACAACTATTGGACAAAGTTGCTGGTATATTCTCACGAACCTTAAACAGCGAGAAAGGAAAAACCGCCCGCGACTACCTCAAGAAACGGGGATTACCTCCTGCTTTGATCCAAAAATATCAACTAGGATATGCACCTACAGGCTATGGGTTTATGCAACACTGCTTTGGTAGTGATGCAAAAACCCTTAAAGGATTAGAAAATATTGGTGTATTAATCAAAAATGAGCGAGGCTATGCCGATAGGTTCCGAGGGCGTGTCATGTTTCCCATCCGTGATAAACAAGGGCGCGTGGTTGGCTTTGGCGGGCGCCTTTTGGATGATGGAGAACCCAAATACTTAAACTCACCTGAAACTGAGTTTTACCATAAGTCATACCTGCTCTACGGCTACTCCGAACATCGTGAATCGGTGCGCAAGCAGCAAATGCTGGTTATCGTTGAAGGATACATGGATGTGCTTGCTATGGCGTCATACGGTCTAGACTACGCGGTTGCCCCCTTAGGCACAGCGATTACAGAATCTCAACTACGCACAATTCTCCGTTTACATCATAAGCCCATTTTTTGTTTTGACGGTGATAAAGCGGGTCGCAATGCCGCTTGGCGTGCCATTGAGCGCATATTACCCATACTTAAAGCTGAACATTCCCCCAAGATTTTGTATTTACCCAACGGTGAAGACCCTGACTCCTTGTTGCAAAAAGAAGGTAAGCAAGCTTTTGAAAGACGCCTCAACAATCATGCTATACCTATACTTAAAGCCTGGATCAATGGGCTACAACAAAGCTCAGGCAGTGGTGCAGAAGGTAGAGCACGCATGGCAAAAAAAGCTGACACCATGCTTGACACCATGCTTGATGGTTATTTACGCCAAGCATGGCAGAATGAAGTTGAAAAAGTATGCCAAATTCAATTGTCCCTGCAAAAAGGAACGCAAACCTCACCTCAATCAAGGCGCCGATTTACGGCTAGAACACAAAACTTGTTAAGTGTATCACCGCTCAAACATGACAGATTTATGGCTGGTTTACTACAAAAACCCAACCGATTTTGCAGCTTGCCTGAAGATGCTTTTTATTTTTTTGTTGACACCCACCCTGTTTATCCGATATACACCCGAGCCTTTTCGCTGGTAGATGACAGTAAAAACACCAAATTAGATATAGCGGCACAATTAACACGGGAATTTCCCGATAATCAAAATATAGCACGCTGGGTGAACCTACCAACAGTCAAAGATGATGAGTTTCAACTGCTTGTGATTGATATGCACATAGCCTACCTGAAAGACCTGCTTGGTCGCTCAGAAGGCTTGACTGTAAAAATGCGTATCAATGATGAGCTAAAAGCACTCAAACATCAGCAAAAACAACTACTTAAATAATACTCTACATGGTGGCACAACACAAATGAGCAAAATGGAACAGTCTAAAATTAAAGAACTGGGCACTTTAATGGCCAAAGGCAAAGAAGCGGGTTACATCACCTACGATGATCTTAATGCGCACTTACCTCAAGGGTTGGTAGACTCAGAACAGGTTGAAAAAATCATCAATTTGTTTACTGAAATGGGCGTTGAAGTTGTTGATCCTCAGCGTGCGCCAACTGGTGAATATGCCATGCGCAAGGATAGACTTCGCAAAGAAGATTCAGCATTGCGTGCAGATACCACCACCTTGGGCACAGTCATTCGCGTTGATGACCCTGTGCGCATGTATTTGCGTGAAATGGGCACTGTTGAGTTGCTTACACGAGAAGGTGAAATTGAAATTGCTCGCCGTATCGAAGAAGGACGGATGCAAGTCCATGAAGCCATTTGCTTATGCCCTGCAACATTTCGGGAAATTATGCGCCTAGGTGAACGCGTCGTTGAAATCCGTGATGAAGCATTGGAATTAGGAGAAGAACCAAACTTCAAAGACATTTTAGATATTGATGACAAGGTCGTCAATGCTGCTGCTATTGCTGAATATGAAAACCGCATGAACAAAAGCGATGATGATGACGACCTTATTGACGCCAAACCAAAAATGAGTGCCGAAGATTTAGCTGAAGCCATTAAAGCTCGCACAGCCACACCAGATGGCACCCCTATGGAAGAAACTGTGATTACTAAGGAGGAACAGCTTGAAGCCGCTTTGGAACACTTTGAAAAAGCAAAAACATTACATGAAGAGTTTCTAAGAATTCGCCAGGAACGCATGCGCAAACCTCGTGATAAAAAGTTGGCTGCTCAAGCAGATGAAATCCTTAACGCCATGCTTGTTGAGTTGGTCACCATCCCTTTTTCCAACAAGCAACTCCTTGCACTTGTAGGAAAATTCAAAAGTAATGTTGAGCGCGTACGCAAATATGAGCGTGCCATCCGTGACCAGGTTCTCAAAACAAAAATGCCTCGCAAGCTTTTCTTGGAAACTTTCCCCAACCGGCTTACCGATGAAAAGTGGGCGCAAGATATGCTTAAAGCACATCCTGATGCTCGCTGGGCTGAAGCATTTTCTCTTGCTACAACAAAAATCAGAGAAAACCAGCGCCGCTTAAAGCGTGTTGAACAAGAAAGTGAAATGAGTGTGTACGAGCTCAAAGAAGTGGCTCGCAAACTCACCATGGGTGAAGCCAAAATGCGGCAAGCCAAACGAGAAATGATTGAAGCAAACCTACGCTTGGTGATTTCAATTGCTAAAAAATACACCAACCGTGGACTTGGTTTCTTGGATCTTATCCAAGAGGGCAATATTGGTTTGATGAAGGCTGTGGACAAATTTGAGTGGCGCAGAGGTTACAAGTTCTCAACCTATGCAACATGGTGGATTCGCCAAGCTATCACTCGCTCTATTGCCGATCAGGCGCGAACCATTCGTATTCCAGTGCATATGATTGAAACGATTAATAAAATCATGCGTATTTCCCGTCAAATCGCGCAAGAAACAGGTCGTGAGCCCAGCCCTGAAGAATTGGCTGAAAAGTTGGAAATGCCTATTGATAAGATTGAACAAATCTTAGAAGTTGCCAAAGAACCCGTGTCGCTAGATACACCTGTAGGTGATGACGATGACACGAACTTAGGCGACTTTGTCCAGGATGTAAAAGCCGAAAACCCACTGGATACCGCTGTCATTGAAGCATTGCGTGAATCTACGCATGAAGTGCTTAAAAACCTAACCGACAGGGAGCAAAAAGTGTTACGAATGCGCTTTGGTATTGGCATGAATACCGACCATACTCTTGAAGAGGTTGGCAAACAGTTTAATGTCACCCGTGAACGCATTCGCCAAATCGAAGCCAAGGCACTACGCAAGCTTCGTCATCCGTCACGCGCACAAAAGCTTAAGACATTTGCGGAAAGCCCTGAACTTTCACGCTCATTATTAAACAAATAATACGGTAAAGATAAAAAGGCAGCAGCATGCTGCCTTTTGGATAAACCTCTTACTCCCGAGGTCGAACACAAATCCTCTCAATATACTGGGCTTGTTTGGTATCGGTATCCACTATTATTTTTGTAGCGCAAACTGTTGCACCTCTTTCTACAGCTTCCAACCGTTGGGGAAGCCGCTGAACCATACGGCGTAAAGCCCCTTCTTTTTTCATTCCAATCACTGAGTTGTACGAACCAGTCATACCAATATCCGATTGAAATGCAGTACCGCCTGAATGGATAGTTTCATCGCATGTAGGTACATGCGTGTGTGTGCCATAAACCATGCTCACCCGTCCATCCAAATACCAACCCATACCCATTTTTTCACTGGTAGCCTCAGCATGTAAATCAACAAGAATAGCATCCACATCATCAGGAATTTCTTCAAGCACGCGATCCGCAGCTTCAAAAGGGCAGTCCCAAGTTCCCATAAACGCCTGCCCAATAAGATTTATCACTGCAACCTTAAAACCATTGCGTGTTGCTTGTATTGTCCAGCCATGACCTGGTGCATACTTAGAGAAATTCGCAGGTCGTATAAGCCTGTCATCTTCATCAATCTCTTTTAGAAAATTGCGTTGATCCCAGCAGTGGTTGCCATTGGTTATCACATTCACACCCACACGAAACAACTCATCAGCAAGCTTAAGTGTTGTACCAAAACCCGATGCTAAGTTTTCACCATTGGCAACACAGAAGTCAATGTGATGCTCATCCAACAAATCAGGTAAGTGGCTGCGTAACGCCCTACGCCCAGCCTTGCCAAGCACATCGCCAATAATAAGTATGTTTAAGTTGTTGGACATGCAAACACCCCATGTTCTGTAATAATGGTTGAAAGCGGCACATCATGCGGCTCAACGGGCACTTTGGGAAGCTCTTGACATGAATATGCCAATCCCACGACATCAATATTCCCGCCATATTTGCTCAACCAGCGGTCAAAGTAACCTTTCCCCATACCCAGCCTATGCCCTTGTCGATCAAAAGCGAGAAGCGGGCATAACAATGTTGTTTTCATAGATGAGGGCTGCCAAAGCTCATCGCCAATAGGCTCCAAGACACCAAAGTCTGATTTTTTCCAAACACTGGTTGCACCAACAGCAATCCATACCATATGATGTTCATCCAACATGCGAGGGGCATACGCCTTCCAAGTGTTACCTTCCAATAAAACATCAGTATTGACTTCAACGGGTAGAGCTTTATAGGTGAGCAAGCATTGGGTACCATTGGATGATACATAATCTTGAGCATACTGCATGATAGACGCCGAGTAAGCCTGGCGCTGTTCTGCTGTAAGTTTTCTTCGAGCACTTGCCGCTTGCTGGCGAATTTGCTGCTTAAGCCAAGTTGTTTTAGACATCATGAAATAAAAAAGCATCCCCGCCCTGTCGTATCAACAGAAAGCTGTCGAACCCTCCAAGTGAGGGGGGCGACGCACACTTGCATCAGGTTCTTTCGCAAAGAAAGACGCACACAACAAGTGTAGCAATCTCCCAATCGAAACACATAGGCTCAGGCAACTATATTGTGACTCGATCAGCGCAGGGATACATTAGCTAAACCCTCTGCTTGTGCAATAGCTTGGTCAAGTGTTGATTTAATCTTTTGCATAACCTCGGGGTTGGATGCCTGCTGATGCAAAAGCTCATCAGCAAGATTAAGCGCAATCAATGCCATGATTTTACGACTATCGATGATTGAGCCAGACTGCTTTAGCGCAAGATATTGCTCTTGCACCAACTTTGCGGCAGCTTGAACCTTGGCTGGATCATCTTCGGTGTTGATGTTGAGCTTCACCCCACCAATCATAACTTCAACAGCCTTACTCATGCCAAAACACCTTTATAAATCTGTACACGCAATCCAAACTCAAGACTCTCGTTTGGCATTTTCTGCCATCAGCACATCTAGCTTTTCAATGGTATGTTCAATGCGAGCTTTAGCATCCAATGTCTTGTTTTCCAGGTTTTGACGCTCACGCTGCAAGCTTTCGATTTGTTCGCGGCGTTTTCTAAGCTCCCCCTCAGCCAAACGCGCCACCTCACGCAGCCGCTTATTCTCAGCCAAAATCTGCTCATGATTACGGCGAATCGTTGCCAAATGCTCCAGCAACACCTCAAGGCGCTGTTGTATCTCTCGCTCTTCGTGCTGTCTACCCATTATGCGATTGAACCATTGAACAGCAGGTTGGTCAACATTCAGCTATCCCCCCTTTGCTGAATGGTATTGCAATGGTGGCAAACTGCCGCCTGCTTGGCAATGCGCTTATTGCAAGTATCACAGGCTTTTTCCTTAAACACATAGCGATAAAGTTTTACGGCAATCAACACGATGACCACAGCAACAACAAGGCGAATAATCATGTCTCTTCCTTTTCTACCTGGACCAACGCTTTCTTTTGCGACCATTGTGCAACCATCATGCCTATTTCATACAATAGCAGCATCGGCAAAGCAAGCAAGGTTTGTGAAATAATATCAGGGGGGGTTAAAATGGCGGCAAATATAAATGCCCATACAATCACATACCGTCGTTTGTCCTTAAGCCCAGTAATACTTACCAAATCCATACGCACCAACAGCATGATAACAATAGGGATTTGAAAGCTCAAACCAAACGCGAACAACAACTTCAGTGTTAGGCTTAAATACTCCTTAATCGCAGGCATAGCCTGAATCATGTCTGTCGAGAAGCCTAGAAAAAACTCAAATACGAGTGGAAACACTACATAAAAAGAAAATGCTGCTCCCAAAAGCATCAACACCAAGCTGGACATAAAGTAAGTCAAAAATGCACGCCGCTCATTTTTATACAAACCAGGCGCAACAAACGCCCAAAGTTGATAAAATGTAATGGGAGCGGTAACAAACAAGCTCAGTACCAAGGCAATTTTCAGGTAAGTAAAAAAAACATCCGGTGCATTCAAAAAGATAAGCGGCGTACCAGGCGGCAACGCATCACGAATGGGCGCAGAAATATATGCAAACACTACCTCTGAAAAATTCATTAACACCAGCACACCAAGAATGTAGGCAGCAACGGCAATGGTGAGTCGCTTTTTCAGCTCCTTAAGATGTGACATCAATGGTGTTGCGTCTGGGGTTACTTCACTCACTTATCTTTATACTCAACTGTAGTTTGAATATCTTTTGCTTTATCTATGGACGCATTTATATCTTGCTTGGCTTCATCCACTGAAGCCTGAACATCCTGTTTGATATCTTCTACAGGCTGCATAAGCGTGTGCTTTTCATATTCCAGTTGTTTTTTTAAGCTATTGACCCAACTGCGACCCTGGCGCACAACCCTAGCAATTTGCCCTAAAAATTCTGGCAAACGCTCAGGACCAAGCACCAAAAAACCAATCAAACCAATCAAGATTAGCTCAATCATACCAATATCAGGCATGTATTACCTCACACAACCACAAATGTAGCATTAAGAAGCCTTGGCGTTTTCCTTATCTGCTTCCTTGGCTTTTGCCTCAACTTTTTCTGCATCCACAACAACTTTATCGGTCGAAGCCACTTCTTTTTTGGTGTCATCGGCGATATTGGTCCTAAAGCTCTTGATACCTTTGGCCAAGCCTTCACCCAATGCAGGCAATTTTTTTGCCCCAAACAGCACCATGACGATGACCAAGATTAAAATTAACTCTGTTGTTCCTAAACCAAACATCATTTATCCCCCATACACTTCTAACGCGCGTAAACAATGCGCAACTGTAGCAGTTGTAAGCACCAAATTAAATCATTAGTTAGAGCTTCCTCAAAAAGTATTCAACCAACCACAAAGACACAACGTAAGCAGGCTTACCTCCCTTTTGTTTATCTGCGCCATAGTCTTACTAGTAAAAAAGGATAAAAACGAAAACACTTTTCGTTCCTTTTTCAGTGACAAGGCTGACGCACCCCCAAAAGATACTACAAAATCTTTTGGGGCTTTGTCGGTTCGTTTTTGGCTGTCCAAAAATAAACAAATCACGCCTTAAACAAAAACTTGCCCTTATGTTGTTGAGTCAAACTCAAACGACATGCACGCATTTTGTATCCAATACTCCGAAAACCTTGCGCCCAATACAGCAGAAACGAGACATTATCTTGGTATATCAATAGCTTGCGTCGTTTTGAGTTTAATCTGGTTAGCCAAAGCTTGGCTACTGGCGCAACCGAAAGGTCACAGGTAGTAAGTGCCGACCATCTGGCAATGGCAATGACTGCAGTGATGCGACACCCTTGTATGCAGCACGATCCAATATCTGATAACCCGTAGAAACCAGTAATGTGACATGCTGAACACCATGCTTCTGAACATCCAGCGCAAACTTTACTGTTCCTTCCAATCCTCGCCGCTTTGCCTGCCTAGGGTATATAATTCTAGCTAAAATCTGTTGCTGTATATATTGAGGAATTACGGAAGCAGTGGCTTGCTGCTTGCTCAATTGTTTTGGAGAAGGCTGTCTTGTATGCTCCCTCCCTGACTTATGCTGAAGGTTGTCACTTATTAAAGCATCCATACCTTTGGCTTGTGAAGTTTGTTGAATATGCTGTTCAATTTTTGGCTTTGCTTTGATTTCGGGATGCGGTGTTACCGCTGTTTTTCGAGGCATTTGATGTTCAGGCTTTGCCTGTTTCGCAGGCTGTTGCTGCTGGATAAGCTCATGCTTGCTTGCGATATGCGCATCACCTACTTGGTGGGGCAACAGAGTTAACTGTAAAGGCTTTGTTAAGCGATGCTGCGTGCTATCTTGCGCAAAAATCCAAAAAACAAGGGCATGCACACCCAGTGCCGCAGCAAGCGCCGCACCTAGTGTAGCATGCCCTTGTGTATTCATTTGTCGTTAAAAACTAGCGTTCACACCAAGATAAGAGCTACGCCCTGCAACGGCATAACCTGATACTTCTTCATATGTTTTATCCGCAATATTTTCTACGCGAAGTTTTGCTTTCCATGTATCATTGATGGCATAACTCAAACGCAAGTCTGTTTTGTTATAGGCATCCAATGTTTTGGTATTTGCACCATCAGAGAAGCGTTTGCCCACCACTTGGTATTGAAGCTCTGCATGTAGCCCTGAAACATCCGTGCCCAATGTGATGCTTCCTGAGTCTTGCGCTCTACGCGCCAACCAGTTGCCCGTGGTATCATCGGTTGCTTTTAAGCTTGTCCAATTGGCACGAATAAAACCAATGCCATAACGCAGGCTTGCTGTGAATTCAGTGCCTTTACTGGTTGCTTGACCAACATTGCTTGGACTATAAAGGAAGTTGGCATCGGGTGCCCAAACAATCAAATCTTTATAGCGTGTGTTGAAATAAACCACACCAACATCATAACTTAAATCATCGCCTTCAACCTGATAATTCAAACCAACATCCCATCCTTTACTGGTTTCAGGTTTCAGGTTTGCATTACCTACTGAAAATGCAGATGCAGGAAAGTACAAATCATTGATAGATGGTGCCTTAAAACCTGTGCCGTAGTTGGCACTCAGGCTAAAACTATCATTGGCATGAAAAACCGTACCGAGCTTATAGGTTGTCGCATTATCACTCACCGAATTTTTATCATAACGAACTGACGCGTTCACATCCAACATATCATAGCTATTCGCAAAAGAGGCAAACAATGCTTGTTGCGTCATGGTTTCATCAAAGCCAGCACTGGTGCTTTTGCCATTATCTTTGTGAATATCCAAACCAAACAACACAGATGCGCTTTCTAAATCCAAATGATTTTGCCAAGTCAATTGGTCAACGGTTGTTTTGAAGTCTGAGTTGTTAAATGAGCCTGGTGCAGGATCGGTACCAACAGCATCATCGATAGAGCGCGAAATTTGCAATGTGCTTTCAAAGGTATCCGAGAATGGGTAAACAACCTTAATACTGCTGACATTTTGTTTGGTTTTTTGTGTGTAGTTCAGCACATCACCAAATGGAAAGCCACCATCCAAATCAGTTGTACCTTCAACATTACGCACACTCAAGTTAATATCTGCATCACCTGCTTGAAAACCAACGCGCCCTGATAATGTGGTGCGCTTATAAGGGTCAGCCTCTGTGCCTACTGCCGCGACTGAAAAACCATCAGTGCTTAAAGTATCAGCCGTTAAAGCGTAAGTTATGCCATTATCCGTGCCACCTTGTACAGATACACCACCTGACTTTGTGCCGTAAGTACCCGCTTCTGCAAACACCTGAGTTTGCAAACCTTTTTTACCTTTGCGCGTAAAGATTTGAATCACACCCGCCATAGCATCTGCGCCATACAGTGAAGATTGCGCACCGCGCACGATTTCGATGCGTTCAATATCTGCTGTTGAAAGGTTTGCCCAATCAAAGCTACCTAGGGTGACAGAACCCACACGCACGCCATCAATCAAGACCAAGGTATGTCCACTATTACCACCACGAAGAAATACGGAAGTGGTTTTGCCCATGCCGCCGCTGTTTGCCACATCAATACCTGCTTGTGTGCGTAAAATATCTGCAACGGTTGTGGCTTGTGATGTTTCAATATCATCGCGTGTAATCACGGTTGTATCCGCGCTTACATTGGCTGGATTTTCAGCGATGCGTCCTGCTGTCACTACCAAAGGTGATAATTCACCTGCATGTGCAGATACAGACATCAATTGCGATGCCAGAATGCCCATAAGGGCTGTGTGTTTTATTGTTTTATTGTTGAAGGGTTTCAATGTTTTCTCCATTTGCGCCCGCCGCGCATATTATTTATTTGCGGTGAAGCTGGTTGGAGATATGAGGTGACAGAAAACCGCTCTACATTGCGAAAAAGCAGAAAACCACCGAACCTGCCTCCCACCGAGACTTCATCCGTTTGAAGCATTTACGCTTCGTGTTTTAGGCCGGTCTCCTGGCTTACCTTCATCCGCATGTATTCAAACCTTCCCAAGCTTTTGCCCAGTGGCATGTAAATACAATTGTCAGGCTTACAGTAGCGGGGGCTGCGTTAGAATTGCACTAACTTCCCGTTTCACTCGTAAGGCGTAAAAACCTGCCGAGCACCTAAAACGCAGCGAACAATACTGTGCGATTGGTAGATGTCCACTGCATATTACACAGATAAACCCTTCAAGATTTGTTCTGCCAATCAATACGGCAATCCACCACATCACCCACCACCACAATGGCAGGAGATTGTGCGATAAGCTGCTTGGACTTGGCTTCTTGTAGCGTGCCTATTTCGCAAGATTCATCCTGTGTGCCTGCGGCATGGATGATGGCAACGGGCGTGTTTGCAGATAGACCTGCATCGGTTAATCGCATGGCAATTTGCGGCAAGTTTTTTGCACCCATATAAAAAACCAACACGGGAAATGCAGCCACCAAAGCCTGCCAATCCATGCGGCTTTTTTCACTGGCTTCATGACCCGTGAGAAAAGCGAGTGTGGCATTGGTGGTGCGGTCGGTGACGGGAATGCCTGCAAGCGCAGGGGCTGCAACGCCTGAGGTGATACCTGGAATCACACGGAATGTGATATTTTCAGCCGCCAAAGCACGCATTTCTTCACCACCTCGCCCAAAAACAAACGGATCACCGCCTTTAAGTCGCACCACGCGTTTACCTTGCTTGGCTAAAGCAATCAAAGTTGCGCAAATATCTTCTTGACTCGCAGATGCTCTGCCACCTCGTTTACCAGCGCTGATGCGCTCTGCTTTATCATGGGCTAAGGCTAAAATGTCATCGGATACCAATGCGTCATACACGATCACATCGCAATCCGAGATAAGTTTGTGTGCGGCAAAGGTGAGCAAGCTAACATCACCAGGCCCTGCGCCGACCAATGCGACTTCACCTGCCTCTAATGGGCTATCCAATGATTTAAGCATAATACTTTAACTCCATGATTATTCCTATAACTTTGCAATTTCCAACTGAAATAAACCGTCATTCCTGCGAAGGCGGGAATGACGAGAAGGTTCATGGTTTACTTTCTTTTAAAATATTGGCTATCAAATCCGCGAAACCTTCTGTTTCAATCAATGCAGGCTTGATGTCTAGCTCAATATCCACTTCTTTTGCCAGCGTTTTGCACATACCCAAGCTATGCCCATCGAATAAAAGAACAGGTTGTACAATCACTTTTTTAACACCTTGCGCTTGAATGTTTTCCAATACACTTCTGACATTTGGCGCACCATGCAATGCAGCCATCGCAGCCATAGAGCAAGCCTTGGCGTGCTTGTATAAGGCTGCAACCAACTTTTCAAAACCTGTGAACTGATACACCACAAACAAGATATGAATGCGCTTGGATGATTGGGTAAGCTGCGATACAATCAGTTTGGCAATATCATCGGCTTTATCAGCAAGCGCAGGTAGGTCGGCAGCTTGAGAGCTTTGCATCAGTGCAGGCACATCTTGTTTCAAATGCTTGCCATGCCCTAAAAACAGCGGCAGCACTTTTGCGTCTTTGGGCAGCGCATCATCCGATAAAAGGGCGACATCAACTGGCTCACCCAAGATGGACGCAACTTGACTTGCCAGAGCATTCACTTGCTCGGCGTGTTTGGCGTGGCTTGAGCCGTGGGCAAGCAGGGTGAACATTAAAACTCAACGCCTTGCGCGGCTTTGATACCTTTATCAAAAGCATGTTTGATGGGTTTCATCTCAGTTACGGTATCTGCATATGCAATCACTTCTTCAGCAGCATTGCGCCCTGTAAACACCAAATGCATCCATTTCGGGCGATGGGCTTTCAAGAAATCAACAATCTCTTTGCCATCCAACCAACCATACCCACAGCAATAATTGATTTCATCCAAGACCACCAAATCAAACTCGTGGGATTTAATTTGTTCTTGGGCAAATGCCCAAATCTCTTG
>JALSGX010000161.1 GCA_026982535.1 Ghiorsea sp.
GTGAGTTGTTGCGTGGTGGCTTTCTGAAAAGAAGCAATGAATAAATCGTAAAAGGAAAGGAATAATGATTAACGGTTACAACTTAACAAATATAGGAATATCGTTGAAGGTGCTGTTTACCAGCTATTTATGCGTGGTGGGTATTGGCTATATGATGGCTTTTACACAGATTCTGTTTACCCATGGCATGGCCGATGGCAAGTTTGGTTTGTCAGTTGATGACATTGTGTACAGTTATTATGGTGATCGTACAGGCACGCTGATTGAAAACAAACTGAATGGTTCGATGAAGGATATGGCAGAAGATCATGACAGGCTGGAAATCATTAAATGGGTGCGCGAAGGTGCAGAAGAGAGTACTTTTGAGTCCAGTGGTGTGAAAATGATCTTTGAAAATAATTGCTTTGCCTGCCATTCTGCGGAAGCAGAGATGGGTCTTCCTGACTTTACAAAGTTTGAGAATATTAAAGAACGCGCAAAACAAGATACAGGAGCGACATTTTCATCTTTAACCCGCGTGTCGCATATTCACTTATTTGGTATTTCGTTTATTTTCTTCTTTGTCGGCGTGATTTTTGTGTTTGCGAGTAGCGTACCAGTATGGTTGAAATCTGCAGCGATTGCCATGCCATTTATTTCCCAGGTTATGGATATTGCGTCATGGTGGCTTACTAAATTTGACCCTGTATTTGCATGGCTGGTGATTATTGGTGGTAGTGGTATGGGGCTTGCGTTTGCCTTTATGTGGTTTGTTTCCATGTATGAAATGTGGTTTAGAAAAAAGGGTGAACAACCTGTGGCGGACGAGCAATAAGCAATGAGCCTGGAAGGCAAGGTATCGGCTTCGTTATCTACTGCTGGCCAAGAAGTTAAGAAGGTGGTCGTTGCATCGCAACGACCACAGCTTGCTCAAAAGCTTTTGGTGGGCATGGATGCAAAGGCTGTGCCACAGCAGGCAGGCTTGGTGTTCAGGCTATGCGCCAAAGCACAAGCCTTAGCGGCAGTGTGTGCCATTGAACAAGCGATGCAAGTCGAGCCATCCCATGAGGCTTGTGGTGTACGGGCGCAGTTGGTGCGCATGGAGCTGATGCGTGAGCATTTATGGCGTATTTGTTTGGATTGGCCAAAGCTCAGAGGCGCACAAGCAGATCATGCTTTGATGAAACAAGTGTTGTTGCTGGATAAAGAATGGGAAGCTTGTTTGGATGCAAACAAACAAGCCTTTGTTTGTGGTGGAGAAGTTGCAGCGCCATCAAGAAGCAAGGCATCCAAAATTGCAATACAAATGGGTACACTGCTTAAGGAGCGGATATTTTATATGCCACCCAAAGCTTTTTTTGAGTGTAAGGGTGCTGAAGAGTTCTTGTTGTGGGCGCAGTACACACAGTTAAATGCACCGCAACTTATACAATATTTGGTCACACAAGCCTGGCAGGCATCTGGTGCTACAGATACGCAAACTTTACCTACACTTGAAACAGCATGGTTAGAGCAAGTTTTGTCATCCGAACATGCCGATAGCTTTATGCAGACTCCCAGCATTGATGCTAAAACTTATGAAAGTACACCCTATGCAAGACAACGGTCGCACCCATTGATTGTGGAATTGGAGCAGAAATTTGGCGTGGGTTTGCTGACCCGCTTTGCTGCGGTTTTATTGGAGCTTGCCAAGGCATATTTGGATTTAGAAAAGGCATTGATGCAGTCTGAATCCAAATGTGATGTGGTGGGAAGTGCGCCTGATAAAACGGGTTTTGGCATGGTGGAGGCGGCTCGTGGTCGCTTGTTGCATAGAGTTGTGCTTGATGATGCGCAAAAGGTAGCAACC
>JALSGX010000162.1 GCA_026982535.1 Ghiorsea sp.
CAACTTACCTTCATTGGCAACATAGAGCGGGTCTAAGCCCAAAAGCTCACATGCCGCCTTCACATCTTCATGCACAGGCACATCATCTTCCACCAATTGCATACCCACACCCGATTGTTGGGCAATTTCATTCAATGTGGTTGCCAAACCACCACGGGTCGGGTCTCTTAAACAATGAATCTCTGGCACAGCTTCAACCATTTCAGCAATCAAGCCATTCAGTGGCGCAGAATCCGATAAAATTTCAGTTTCAAACGCCAAACCTTCACGGCTGGACATAATCGCCACACCATGATCACCCATCGTGCCACTCACCAAAATCATATCACCCACTTGCGCTCTATCCCCTGAAATATTGACACCTTCAGGCACCACACCAACACCCGTGGTGGTGATAAACACACCATCACCTTTACCTCGTTCAACCACTTTAGTATCACCTGTGACAATCATAACACCTGCTTTCTTCGCCGCCGCAGCCATACTTTCCACGATGCGATTGAGGTCTGCCAACGGATACCCTTCTTCGATAATAAAGCTCGCAGAAAGATACAGTGGTTTTGCACCAGACATCGCAACATCATTGACTGTGCCATGCACCGAAAGCGAACCAATATCGCCACCGGGGAAAAATAACGGTGAAATCACATGCCCATCACAACTCATCACCATGCGCCCAGCATCCACATGGAACAAAGCTTGGTCGTTGCCTTGGTTGAGCAAATCATTGCTGAAATGTTTGACAAACATTTCAGCAATCAACTGCGCCATGGCTCTGCCACCACTGCCATGCACCATTTCAACTTGCCCACCTTTCACATCAAGCTTCATGGGAAATCGTGTTGCTGCCATGTTATGCCGCCTCTTTTTCAATCTTAATGACTTTGCCACCCTTCACATCAGGCTGGCGGAAGCGACCATACGACCAATACGCAGCACATGCGCCTTCGGATGACACCATACATGAACCCATAGGGTTTTCAGGCGTACACACTGTGCCAAACAATTTGCAATCCGTTGGTTTTTTCACACCCCTCAGAATCGAAGGACATTCACAACCTTTCACATCATACGCCACAATTTTAGGGACGGAGAAACGAACTTCTGCATCAAATTCAGCAAACTCTTCTTTAATCGACAATGCTGAATAAGGAACCATGCCCAAACCACGCCATTCAAATTCACGGCGCAACTCAAACACTTCAGCAACCAAAGCTTGCGCTTTGAGGTTGCCCTCACGCGTTACCACGCGGGTATATTCATTTTCAACTTCAGAGCGACCTTCATTAAGCTGACGAATCAACATCAAGGCAGACTGCATCACATCCAAAGGCTCAAACCCTGCAATCACCACAGGGCGTTGGAACTCTTCTGCAAAAAACTCATACGGCTCTGTGCCAATCACCGAACTCACATGCGAAGGACCAAAGAATCCGTCAATCGAAACCGAACCCATCTCACGCACTTCTGGCGACTGCAAAATATGCTGAATTGCCGCAGGTGTTAACACGTGGTTACAAAATACGGTAAAATTTTTCAACCCTTGGGCTTGCGCTTGTTTAATCGCCACAGCCGTTGGTGGTGTGGTGGTTTCAAAACCAATAGCAAAGAAAATCACTTCTTTATCAGGAAACTCTCGTGCCAATTTCAAGGCGTCTTGTGTGGAATACACCATGCGCACATCTGCACCTGCCGCCTTGGCTTTAAGCAAGCTCTTACGACCAGAAGCAGGTACACGCATCATATCGCCATAAGTACAAAGAATGGCATCATTATCTTCCACCAAAGCAATGGCATTATCAATGCGACCAATGGGCAAAACGCAAA
>JALSGX010000163.1 GCA_026982535.1 Ghiorsea sp.
GTGGTGATGCCAGGTTTGATATACTCTTCAATCATCACCAAAGTCTCCGCTGCAACCTGGCACGCAGGACGCATGGCCTCAATTTCCGCATCAGTTTTTAATTGAACCATGGTGTGACCTCTGTAAAGATTTGGATATATGATAAATAACTTGGGAGAACCTTACATGCGAATCTATCTAGTTCAACACGCGGTTGCTGTGGATAAAGCGCAAGACCCTAATCGCCCGCTTTCCAAGCAGGGTTTTGAAGATATAACACGCACGGCAGGTTTTTTGAGCTTGTTTGTCAAGCCACAGCCGAAGTTTGTCTTTCACAGCGGCAAGCTACGGGCGCAGCAAACGGCTCAAGCCTTTGCCGAGGCATGGCACTTGAAAGCTGAAGTGATGCAAGTGGATGATTTATCACCCAATGCTGATGCCCAAGTGTGGGCAGCCAAACTCAATGCTATGCAAGATGACACCTTGATTGTGGGACATTTACCACACTTGCCACGCCTTGCTTCATTGCTTTTGTGTGGTGATGTAGACACCCAACCTGTTCGTTTTCAAAATGCGGGTGTGGTTTGCCTAGAGAAAACGGATGATGCTTGGCAGGTGATTTTTCATATCAATCCGAATATGTTTTATGAGGCGAATTAAGTATGCCTGAACGCATCCGCAAACACGCCAACCCCTTTGACCGCTTGGACACACTGATGAATGTGCTGCGGGCAGAATGCGACTGGGACAAGAAACAAACCCTGCAATCCCTGCGCAAATATACATTGGAAGAGACGCATGAGGTTTTGGAAGCCGTTGAAAAAGCCATTGAAACCGATGAGTGGGATGATTTGAAAGGGGAGTTGGGTGATATTCTGATGCAAATCGCCTTTTATGCTGTGATTGCCAAAGAACATGGTAAGTTTGATCTTGCCGATGTGTTTGATACTTTGATTGAAAAAATGATTTACCGTCATCCGCATGTGTTTGCCGATGCCAACCCTGATGACATCAATGAACAGTGGGAGCAGCTTAAAGATGCCAAGAATACCGAGCGCAAAAGCCTGATGGATGGCATTCCGCCATTACCTGCCTTGAGCTATGCCGCCAAACAACAACAACGCGCGGCAAGGGTGGGCTTTGATTGGCCTGATTTGGATGGGGTAACTGATAAAATTCGAGAAGAAGTGGCAGAGCTTGAATTAGAGGTGTTTGAGTCTTCTGGAAGTGAGAAAGATATTCGTCGCATTGAAGATGAGTTTGGCGATGTGTTGTTTGCTTTGGTCAACTATGCCCGCAAATTGGGCGTTGACCCTGAGCAAGCCTTGATGCGCACCAACCGCAAGTTTGATAAGCGATTCAGGGGCATGGAAAACCTTGCTGAACGCAAACAAATCAAGCTGAAAGATTTAGATATTGAAGCACTTGAAGCGTTGTACCAAGAAGTCAAAAAGGAGCTTTCATGAGCGAAGACAACAAAAACCAAGAGTTGCAAATTACGATGCCGCAAGAAGTACAAAGCGGTAAATATGCCAATCAAATGCTGGTTACGCACAGTCAGGAAGAGTTTGTCTTGGACTTTATTCTCGGCACACCACCCGCAGGCGTGGTCAATGCTCGTGTGATTGTATCCCCTGGTCATGCCAAGCGCATTGCTAATGCGCTGCTGGAAAATATCGCACGCTATGAAGCACAATTTGGGGAAATCAAAACGGTGGCAGTGAATATGCCGGCAGGAACAACTGCGCATTGATGCAGGTATCGGTGTTTTTCTTGGAAGTGAGGCTTTAGCCTCGCCTCTCAAAAAACGAAATGTAAGGCTTTGGCTTTATGTTTGGTACAGT